>NZ_JAVJNP010000091.1:0-19349 GCF_040217205.1 Coleofasciculus sp. A1-SPW-01
TGATCATAACGCAGCTATCAACATAAAAAATAGAGCGGAGGGGCATCCCGTTCTTAAAGCTCAACGTCTCCTACGCAATAGCCGGATTGGTTGAGAAGCCTACACTATACCTGTACTCAGGTTAGTGTAGGAGTATGTCACAGGTTTTCTCCTGAACGTTATCGGTCAAACCCGCCCCTACACACTCAAACCTGCCTTCATCTCACCCAAAGCGTGAATCAGAAAAAACTATGAGCTATACCGCAGATAATACCAGCTTACTCAGGGATTTGGAGCGAGTGGTGAGAGTGCGCCATCAAGCGGCGATGCATCTGAGTCAAATTGCCAAACGGCTAAATCAAGCCGAATTGGACGCTGAAGAAACCTCCGGTAAATTGAGTCTAGAACGGGAAAGCGAAGATATCCAGATTGCCAGCGACAATTTGCAGAAGGGTTTATTTCGGCTGCTGGTATTGGGAGACTTGAAACGAGGTAAGAGTACGTTCCTCAATGCCTTGATTGGTGAGAAGTTATTGCCAGCCGATGTGAATCCTTGTACAGCGCTACTGACAGTTTTGCGCTACGGAACTCAAAAAAAAGTCACGGTTTATTTTAAAGGGGATAAACCACCAGAATCCCTCGATTTCGCCAGTTTTAAGCAAAATTATACCATCGATCCAACCGAAGCCAAACGCCTGGAGGCTGAGAACAGTTCGGCATTTCCCGACGTTGACTATGCCGTTGTCGAATATCCCTTGCCCCTCTTAGAAAAAGGGATTGAAATTGTGGATAGTCCGGGGCTGAACGATACCGAAGCCCGGAATGAATTATCACTCAACTATATCCATAACTGCCACGCTATCTTGTTTGTCTTCAGGGCGATGCAGCCTTGTACATTGGAAGAACGCCGCTATTTAGAAAATTACATTAAAGGGCGCGGATTAACGGTTTTCTTTCTAATTAACGCTTGGGATGAAATCGGCAAAGGATTGATTGATCCGGATGATCCCGATAAACTTGAAGAAGCACAAAATCGGTTACGCACCGTATTCCAAACCTATCTAACTGATTACTGTCAAAAAGATGGACAGAATCGCTATGAGGAACGAGTGTTTGAGCTTTCCTCCCTGGAAGCCTTGCGGCGGCGGGTAAAAGATGCAGAGGATTCCCTAGAAGGAACAGGATTCCCAGCATTTTTAGGGGCGCTGAATACCTTTTTGACCCAAGAACGCGCCGTGGCACAATTACGCCAAGCGAGAACGTTGGCGCGTCAAGTTTATAGCCGTACTCACGAAGCGATTGAACGGCGAATTCCCTTACTCGACCAAGATATTCAGGAATTAAAACAACGGATTCAGGGGGTTGAACCGGAGTTTGAGCAATTAACCCAAATCCGCGATCAATTCCAGGATGAAATTCGGATGATGCGGGATACAAAAGTTAAAGCGGTGGCGGATTCGTTTCGCACTTATGTGCTGAACTTAGAAAAGACATTTGAATCTGATTTCTTACGCTATCAGCCAACAATTGACTTTCTGGAGTTCTTGCAAGCGGAGAGACGGGAGGCGTTTAATGCGGCATTAAAGCAAGCGTTTGAGCAGTATATTCAGGATAAATTAGCCGAGTGGGAACGCACGGCGGAGGAGTATTTACAAGAGGGGTTTTCCCAACTTGCCCAAAGTGCGGCTAACTATGGCGCAACCTATAATCAAATTGTTGATTCCATGACTGAGAAGTTAATTGGACAAACGATACCGTCAGGCGTTCGGGTTGATGCAGGGGAAGAGTCACCCACTTGGGCAAAATGGGCGATGGGGTTTTTCTCCTTAGCGTCAGGAAATGTGGCGGGTGTGGCGTTAGCGGCGGCTGGGTTTACTTGGCAAAATATCCTGGTGAATTGGTTAGCGGTAATTGGGATTAGCAGCTTTTTATTAATTTTTACGGGGCTGACGTTTTGGAATCCTATTGGATTAGCGTTGATGGGTTTGGGTGTGGGCGCACTGCAAGCCGAACAAGCCCGCCAAGAGGTGATTAAAGCGACAAAAAAAGAGTTTGTGAAATATTTACCGCAACTCAGTCAGGAACAACAAGAACCGATTCGTCAAGCGGTGAAAGATTGTTTTGATACGTATGAACGGGAAGTAATTCAACGCCTTAATGATGATATTAAATCCCGTCAAGCCGAGTTAGATAACTTGCTGGAGCAAAAAGAATCTCGTGAGATTGATCGGCAAACTGAGTTAAAACGGTTGAGAGGTTTAGATGCTGATATTTTAGCTGAATGTCGGCAGGTTGAATCTGTGTATGAGGAGTTATTGTTAGTACCGGGTGAAATTTAAGCACATGGTAGGGTGGGCAATGCCCACCTATTTTATCAGTTGTAGGGGCGGGTTTTACCGATAAGGTTTTACCAAAAACCGATAACTTGACTAAACCCGCCCTTCTCTCAGATAACTTGGTATGAACATAGTTAAGGGAAAAATAACCAATGAGTTACAAAATAGAAACAGACAGTTTCCTGAATAATTTAGAGCGAGTTGCTAAAGTGCGATCGCAAGTCGCCAGGAGTCTGGGTGAAATCGCCCAAACCCTGGAACAGGGGGAAACCCTGGGCAAGGATACCTCTGGCGGTTTGGGGTTGGAACGGGATATTGATGATTTAAGCCGAGCCAGTACAAATTTAAAACAAGGTGTATTCAGATTACTGGTTTTGGGTGATATGAAACGGGGCAAAAGTACGTTTCTGAATGCCTTAATTGGCGAGAACTTATTACCCTCCGATGTGAATCCATGTACCGCCTTATTGACTGTTTTGCGGTATGGGGCGGAGAAAAAAGTTACCGTTCATTTTAATGATGGTACACCCCCGGAAGATATTGACTTTAAAAGTTTTAAGCGCCGCTACACAATTGACCCCGCCGAAGCCAAGCAACTGGAACAACAGAAGAAACAGGCATTCCCTAATGTTGATTATGCTGTCGTAGACTATCCCTTACCATTATTACAAAAAGGTATCGAAATCGTCGATAGCCCTGGACTTAATGATACCGAAGCCCGGAACGAGTTATCTCTGGGATATATCAATAATTGCCATGCGATTTTATTTGTACTGCGAGCAACCCAACCTTGTACCTTGGCTGAACGCCGTTATTTAGAGAATTATATTAAAGATCGGGGATTATCGGTTTTCTTTTTAATTAATGCTTGGGATCAGATTCGCGAAAGTTTGATTGATCCGGATGATACCGAAGAATTAGAAGAATCAGAAGATAAAGTGCGGCGTGTATTTCGAGCTAACTTAGCCGATTACTGTCAAGTTGATGGGCATGATATTTATGATGAACGGGTGTTTGAGATTTCCGCGATTAAAGCGCTGCGGTTACGAGTGAAGCAGCCAACGGCGTCTCTGGAAGGAACCGGATTTCCAGAGTTTCTGGGTGCATTAAGTACATTTTTGACCAGCGAACGCGCCGTGGCTGAATTCCGCCAAGCCAGAACCTTGGCGCGTCAAGGGTATAGTCATGTTCGGGAAGCGATTGAACGGCGAATTCCGTTGCTGGAACAGGATGTTCAGGAGTTAAAAGAACGGATTAATTCCGTCGAACCTGAATTTAAGAAGCTGAATGATATCTGTCAGCAATTCCAAGCTGAAATCAAATCGGTACGGGATAGTAAGGCAAAAGCGGTGGCTGATTCCTTCCGCACATACACTTTAAATTTGGGGAATACCTTTGAAGCTGATTTCATGCAGTATCAGCCGGATTTTCAATTCATGGATTTTTTGAGTCGAGGGAGACGCGAAGCCTTTGAAGCGGGATTGCAACAGGCATTTGAGCGGTATATAAATGATAAATTATCTGCCTGGAGTTTAATTGCTGAAAAAGAGATGGATGGGGCGTTTTTGCAGTTATCGAAAAGTGCAGCAAATTATGGCGCATCCTATACCAAGGTGACGGAGAAAATTACCGAAAAGTTAACCGGACAACGCATCTCTCCGGTGATTGGGACAACCCCAGAAGATAATGCTCCCGCTTGGGCAAAATGGGCAGCGGGACTCTTTTCCTTGGCAAGAGGAAATATTGCCGGGGTAGCCATGGCGGGGGCGGGGTTTGATTGGAAAAATATCGCTCTTAATTTTATTACGGTGATGGGTGTCGGGGCGATGATTACAGCGGTTTCAGGGGTGGTTTTAGGACCCGTGGGATTGGCGTTATTGGGGTTAGGGGTTGGGGTTGTGCAAGCAGATCAAGCGCGGAAGGAGTTGGTGAAAGCGGCGAAGAAAGAGTTAGTTAAATATTTGCCTCAAGTCGCACGAGAACAATGGCAACCGATTCACGATGCGGTGAAAGAATGCTTTGATGTGTATGAGCGAGAAGTGACGGAACGGATGAATGATGATATTAATGCTCGCAAGTCAGAGTTGGATAATTTAATCGCTCAAAAAGAGTCCCATGAGATTAATAATGGGGCAGAATTAGAGCGGTTGAAGACATTAGAGACAGATGTGTCATCGGAAGTCGAACGGATTGAGGCGGCGTATCAGATGTTGTTGGTAGAAGCGAGTTGAGGGATGAAATACTTTTCACAACCTTCGAGGAAGGTGTGTAGGGGCGGGTTTCACTACTATCGTTTTTTACCGCACCCCTAAGTGACTAAACCCGCTCCGACTAAGTTTTAAGTAACCCAAAATTGCCCTATCTCTCGGTTCCCTAACCAATGACAAATCACCAATCACCAATCACCAATGGAAAATATGAGAAATTTGCCCCCTTTTATTCCTTACCCCACTGCATGGCTAAGTGCCGTTCTTTTAATTCTGCTCTTTCGGGGAATTTCGGTGATTATCCGGATTATCCTCTCAATCTTACAACTGGGTGATTCTCTGATGGTGATTGCCCCGAAGTGGCGATTCTTGTTATATTTTGTTACGTTACTCTCACCAATAGTAATTATCGCCGTTACTCATCACTGGCTGCACATCGTTCTTGACCGATTTTTCCCAAATACGCGATCGCAGGAAATGGCTGAAGTGACGGGAATTGTCCCGACACTCATGAGTTGGTGGGAAGGCTTCTATGGGTGGATGGCGATTACACTGGCATTTGTGGTGAGTCAAATGATTCAGATTATCTTCCTTCCTCAGATGGGTTCTTTGTATGATACGTTGGCATGGTGGGATGAATTGAGGGATTTATTCACCTTACCCACCTTGTATCGATTAGTTACGGCGGCGTATCTGTATCAGTTGGAATATCTGGTGCGCCAGCATTTGCTAGCCGTGGGATCAGATCAATCGAATGAGTCGCCGCAGTGAGGTTTTACCGATAATGCTTTAGCTCAAGGGCGGGTTTAATGATATCTGGGTACAACCGAAGCGATAATAGTGAAACCCGCCCCTACAAACCATGTCTTCTACCTTTGGCTAGATATTGTTTTTTGTCCGCTTGCGGTATATTCTCAAAACATCAAATGATCTGGCATACAGACCATGTTAGAACCCGCAAACACAGTCAGCATCTTACAACAACAGGCTGAACCTAAGACATTTTCTGCCGATCAGGTTATTTTCCAAGAAGGTGATCCAGCGAACTATATGTATGGCATATTGGATGGAGAAGTCAACATCTCTGTCAATGGTAAAATTGTGGAAACCATCGGCAAGGGTGAGGTGTTTGGTACAGGGACATTGATTGGAGTAGACGACAGAACCTATAGCGCGATCGCGAAAACAGATTGTACTTTGGCATTTCTGGATCAGCAGCGATTCCTGTTTGCGGTTCAGGAAACACCAATGTTTGCCTTGAATGTGATGAAAAGTTATTCCGAACGCCTCGATCGCTTAACTCATAGTATCATGTCAGATTGAATCCTCTTAAGTCGCTCAGTTTGAGATAATAAGGCACGATAGTATCGTGTCCCTACATCAGGGATAATTGATGGGGTAGGGGCACGGCATTGCCGTACCCTAATCTAGCGGAATTCAACTGAGGGTTTCAATCCCGTTGCCGGGATTCATTAATAGGAAACTTGCGGGGCAAGGCTTCTGTACATATTTTTGCAAGTTTCAATCCCGTTGCCGGGATTCATTATAAGGAAACACCGTTGCCCGACTTCCAGCAACTGTTAAGAAGATTGTTTCAATCCCGTTGCCGGGATTCATTATAAGGAAACCGGTACATTGCCTTATAATTCAATTTCACCGTGTATAGTTTCAATCCCGTTGCCGGGATTCATTATAAGGAAACCCCGCCCTCTGAAACCCTTTCTAGCCGGGACTCCCACAGCCAATTTTGACGGCAGACGGAATCCAGGCGCTGAAATGGACTTTTTGCTTTTTTCGCCCTTTTCCAAAAACGGCTGAAATCTTTAATTGTCAAGGTTCCTAGCGTTTTGACGGCAAACCGGGTTTTTCGCCCCCGCTTCGTCCCGTCAAAAATCAGCTTATTCACATCATAGAATGAGTGTCTCCGCTTGTCGAGGTTTTTCTGATCCGTAGGTAATCGTTTTCCGTACCGCACCCGCATCCAACACATAAATGCGAACTGAATCCTCTGCGGGCTTAATCAACTTCTCAACCCTCACCTTGAGTTTAGCAAACTGCACACCTGTCAGAAAACACTCAAACACACTGTACTGCGTGCGCGTGCCATACCCACAAAGCAAATCATGCAACCGCTTGCGCCGCTTATTCGCCGCCTTATTATCCGGCAAATCATAGACAATCAGATAAAATAACGTCTGGTTCTTCATCGAAGACTCAACGGTGGATACACCACCCCCTCCTGTAAATGACGACTCAACAGACGCGCCTGTAACTCCACCCCACGGCGATAAGTACATTGATACCCAAACACCGGATGCTTAAACTCCGAGGTCATCTTTCGTTCAAACGCCTCTAAAAACGTTTTTCGTCCCGTATCCGAAAGCCGATACGCCCCCAAACTTGGTCAAGAGTTGTTTGTTCCTGAACCAACAGCTTGCGCTGCTTCAGGGGACTATTTTTCTGCCCATATCGATACAAAACATTATGCTGATTATGAATTTTCGTCGTAATAATTGCCTTGACTAATTCCAGCCTACGTGCATCATCGCGATGAACATCATATTGGGTTCGTAGTCGGCACTTTAGTGCCATCAGCGCTAAAGCGCTTACTACAAACGGTGTGCGTTCTTCCAAACACAACGCCGCCCCACACAACTGAAAATGGTCATTCAAATGCCGAGCCATGCGCCCCTTTTTATACTCCAAGGGAATCAGCTCACCCTCCCGTTCTTCCACCGCATCAATTACACCATTAATCAACAAGCGATCGCTCCACACCCATTGTTAATGTATTTACTTGATAAGCCCAAGTCAATGGCTGGGCGGGAAAAAAATAAATTCCGGCTTGATTAAGATACAAGAGATTTTGCTCGGCATTTGCATCTAAATATCCGGGTTTTTGGGCGGCTTTCCCATGGAGGCGATAGGGTTGGGGAATATAGTCTACTTTAAACAAAGCATAACTGATTGCCCAATTATGTAAGTATTTTTCCGTTTCGTAGAGAATTCCCATCTCCCGCGTGGCAAAAAATAGATTATCGTGTAGTGTTAGCGTACAGTGATAGAGTGTCATTAATCATATCCTTGAGTCATCGAACCCGAATGGCTGGCTAATGACCTAGAAAATGAGTTAAAAAAAGCCTATCTTAACTACGCTCAAAATCATCCTGAAATGCACCCAATGAAAAATGATCAATGATTAATGGAAGCGTGTCAAGGACAGCACACAATGTTTAATCCCTATTCCCCCCTTTCAAAGCTCACAAGGGTAGGTTTTTTCAGATTGGGGTTCAGGTGAGACAAGGAAGGAAAGTAGACCAATCTAGGGCTAAAGCCCTTACTACAAGCAGAATCTAATCCACCAAATAAGGTGTGCCACGCCACGACAAAGTTGACACACACCCTGACTAAGGACTAAAATTCTGCCAACAGAGCTGGCGGAAATCATCACCCCGATGTTCAAAACTTTGATAGTGGTCAAAGCTAGCACAAGCCGGTGAAAGTAAAACCACAGGCGCATTATCCTGTTGGGCTAATTCGGCAGCTCTAGGAACCGCTCGCGCCATGGTTTCCACAATTTCATAACGAAAATAACCTACTTCCTGTAAGCGTTGGGCAAACGCAGACGCCGCCTCACCAATCAGTAAAACAGCCGCCGCTTTAGCTTGAATGGCGTTCAACCATTGCGTATCATCTCCCGCTTTGGCTTCACCCCCAGCAATTAAAATAACCGGACTATCAACCGCCGCTAATCCCACCTGCGCCGCATCATAGTTCGTGGCTTTACTATCATTAATAAAGTCAATCCCCTGCCAGGTGATAATATGTTCGAGACGGTGAGGAACACCGGGAAAATTGGTGATTGCCTCAACAATTGCCTGTTTCTCAATCCCAGCTAACCGGGCGGCGGCGACTGCCATAAGTAAATTCTGCTGATTGTGATTCCCCACCATCCGCAAGGAATCCACAGGCACAATTGCTTCAGATTCCACCATCACCCAGCCATTCTCAATATATACCCAGGGACGAGGAGTCGCGTCACGCCCCTTAACACTCGTCCAATACGCCTTTGACCAATGGGTTGTCCCCAACTGACGTAAATAGGGGTCATCACCATTAAAGACTTGATCGTGCGATCGCGACAGTAAGTCAGCTTTGATAGTGTAGTAATTTTCCAGCGTCTTGTGGCGATTCAAGTGATCAGGGGTAAAGGTTGTCCAAACCCCAATTGTTGGGGCTAACTCCCGTGACGACTCAATTTGATAACTACTAACTTCTGCAATCACCCAGTCAATTTTGGATTGGGGTAGTTTCTCATGTAGAGACGCGCCATGGCGCGTCTTGTCGGGCTGCGCCAGAGCCAATTCACACGCCGCATAGCCAATATTACCGCAGGCGGGAGCATGGAAACCAGCCGCTTGAAAAATAGCCGCAATCAGCGCCGTTGTCGTGGTTTTACCATTCGTCCCCGTGATACCAACCCAAGGAGAGGACTTGAGATAACGCCAAGCCAGTTCCATCTCACCAATCGTATCAATCCCGCGATTCCTGGCTTCAATTAAAACCGGAATATCCCAAGGAACACCAGGACTCACCACAATCAGTTCAGGTAAATCCCCATCGCCAAGAGTGAGCGAATAACCCAGTTTAACCGTAATGCCCTCAACATTAAGGACTTGTTGTTGCTGTTGCAGAGATTCAGACGTTTTGCTATCACTGACTGTTACCGTCCACCCTTCCTGTTTTAGGAGTCGTGCGGCGGCTATTCCGGAGCGTCCCAGACCAATGACGTGAGCGTTAGGCATAACCTGATGATGCTTTGTTCTTAAATCTAATTACCATGTAGAGACGTTCCATGCAACGTCTCTACAGTCCAGGGACTAACAATTCTACCAGAAGATAGCTGTCAGATTCCGGATGAAGTGCGAGATTGAAAGAGACATCCGCCGACAGGTTCCTTATAGTCAATTTCTTGAACAAGTCCAAGCTGATAAAGTTGAGCAAGCGACGATTGGTCGAGAGCAAATTCGCTATCAACTTAAAGAAGGTGCAACATCTGAATCCGAAGAATCTCGTAGTTTCAAGACAATAGCCGTTCGTTCCTCAGGATCAGAAATCGGCTACGTCTCTACAAACTTCGTAGGGGCGTTCCCCTAAAACCTCTCTACCTATATAATGTCAAAGGTCATCGAATAATGTTCGTTGACATCAAACAAGGCTTGACATGATGACTCTGAAAATGAATGGCTGGGTTCGTAGTAGGCACTTTAGTGCCAGAAGCGCTCAAGCGCTGACTACAAACATTTCTCTTAAACGTCTGGCAGCAGCAATGGGTTTAACCCTACTGAGTTGGACGCTACCCACGAAGGCACAACCTCTATCGGAGCAACAACTTCCCTCCAGTATTGATCAATTCACCAACCCAGCACAACTTCGACGATTTCAACAACGCCTCCAGCGAGAACAGCCTCTTTTGTATTTATTTTTACAGTTAGAATCGGCTCAAACTGAAAACTTGCAACAGAAAGCTGAACAAGAAATTCGACAACTGTTGCAACAGCCGCCATCGCTACAACAGCAATTATTCCAGCGACAAATACGGGAACCGTTGGAGCTAGATGACTTGTAATAGCTGTATTTAGTCGCGAAATAAATTGAATTAGGTTCCCTGGAAATAATTGTTCTATTTTTATAGGACATCGGTCAAGAAACTGGGTTTCTTTGGGTGAAAGCTTGATATTTCGTTGTCATCCTCACGAGAAACCCGGTTTCTCATAATACTTGACCGACGCTCTAGATCACTTATTTTACTATTTATATCGATAATTTATCTATTTTTATTGAGAGAAAATACCTCAGTTGTCTAATTCCGATAAAACGATTTTTTTGTCGCCTAAAAAACCAAAAGCACATAGTATTATTTCACCAATCAAACAAAACCAAGACAAATATTAAGTATTGTTAACTTGCTTGCCTAATTCACGAATAAGGCTCTATTAATAGAACAAGGTAGAGAACATCGTGATGACAATCTATTCAAATAGATAGCACGATGTTAAGTTGAAACCCTGCTGTCAGAAAAAATACAGCAATTTCAACGATTACTGAATCAGGGGTTTGCTAACCATTTCGCAGAAGAATAATAGGCTCCAAAGTAGCACTTTAGTCAAATAGTCTTGGAGAGCAAACAATGTCAAAAGTGTTCACGGTTCAAAACTGGAAAGACAGAGGACAAGGTTCCTTAAGAGATGCGATCGCGCAAGCCCAGTCAGGAGATACGATTAAATTTGACTCCAGTCTGGCAAATAAAACCATTAAGCTGACCAGTGGTCAACTCGAAGTGGACAAAGACCTGATTATTGATGGGGGAAATGCTCCAGGTTTAACTATCAGTGGGAATAACGCCTCGCGCGTTTTCTTTATCCAAGGTGATCCACCCTGGGAACCTGTAGAAGTTACCCTAAAGAATTTGACTATCGCCGATGGCAAAACGACGGGAACAGGCGAAAACGCTTCAGGGGCAGGCATTTGGACTCATGGTAACACCACGCTAAAGGTAGAGGATAGCAAATTTAAGAATAATCATGCTAACGGCGGAGGTGGTGGTGGCATCTTTGCCGGTTGGCGCAGCACGAATACCGTGATCAACAGTATATTTGAGAACAATAGCGCATCGGGCACGGATGGACGTGGTGGTGGTGCGATCGCGGTTAAAAGTGAAAGCTCTACCATTGTTCAGGATAGCGAATTTACCAAGAACAAAGGCGTTAACGGCGGTGCAATTAATACTTTATTGGGTGGCTTGACTGTAGAAAATTCAACGTTTACTCAAAACACCTCAACAGATGCAGGGGGAGCAATTTTAACCGATGGAGCATCGGCAACCAGCAATAGTAGCACGAAAGGCACGATAGAGATTAGTAACAGTCGGTTTGATGGCAATCAAGGTGCAGGACAAGGCGGAGCGCTATTTCTCTATGTTTATGATGGTGACAAAGTAATTATTGAGGATAGTACAATCATCAATAATCAGGTAATTGCAGATGCCAAGGGAAATTCCCTTGGTGGTGGGCTTCGCCATGGCAAGGGTGAGTTAATCATCCAGAATACTACATTTGCCTACAATCGAGCCTTCCAGCAAGGTGGGGCAGCATGGGTAGGCGAAAATGCACCGGTCGAGATCGACAACAGCATATTTTATGGCAACCGAGCCGAATCGGCAGATGGAAAAGGTGGTATAGGCGGTGCCCTAGTGCTACCGAGTGAATCCAATACCCGGAAAATCAGCAATACTACTGTTGCCGATAATTATGCTGGGTTTATGGGCGGAGGATTTGCCAACGGTGGGAACAATACCCAATTAAAAAATACTCTGTTTGCTGATAATGTTGCCTACAATGGTGGCAATAGTTGGAATATTAACCACCACACAACCCAAGTCTTCAAAGATCAGGGCGGTAACTTTCAGTCAGAATATCCCAATCCTAACGATACCAAGATAACCGCTAAGGTCGAGCTAGTTGATCCTCAATTGGGAGACTTCACCGATAATGGAGGCGCTGTACAAACAGCTCCTATTGTGGGGAATCCAGAGGTGACAGGCGGCGCTTTACTTGAGCCAACAACCGATATCGGCAATGTCAATAATGAACCCGAATTAGTGACAGCGATTTCCAATCAAACTGTCAACGTAGACGAACCCTTGAGTTTCGATATCAGTGAGAACTTCAGTGATCCTGATGGAGATGATTTGAGCTTCAGCGCTACTCTGAAAAATGGCAAACCCCTCCCCAGTTGGCTTAATTTTAACTCAGAGACAGGAATCTTTAGTGGTACACCCAGCAGTGGTGATAAAACCAAACAAACTATTTTAGTGACAGCTAATGATGGTCAAGGGGGGATAGAAAGTGATGCATTTAAATTAAAGCTTACTACCCCTCCGGTTCAGGATACCTCTCCGGTTCAGGATACCCCTCCGGTTCAGGATGACCCCATCCTCATCTCTGAAGGAGAACCTGAACTCATCAACTTGGAAGATCAAACCAGTTCGGTATCTGCGAAGTTTTTCAATATTGAGAGTGATGCTGGCTTTGACAATTCAGTCGGGTTTTATGCCGTTGAAAATGAGCAAGGAGATGTGCAAGATAAAGTAACGGGTGAACTGATTAGTCCAGATGATGCAGGGTATGCTCAAGCAGCTTTAGCTCAACAAGTTGTTGGCGACCTGAACCGAAATACCGGGATATTTGAAGCAGAATTCCAGGCAGGAACCATTTTAGCGCCTTACATTATCGCCAATGGCACGACAGAAGAATGGCTGGAAACCAATCCAAATAATCAGCGCCTTGCCTGGAACGATCCCATTGCCTATTTTGCCTATTTAGGCGCTAATCCTGATGGGAAAGATCATGTCAGTCTGCTGGGTGAGAAGAAGTTTGGTTTTGAAGATTGGTATGGTGGCGGTGATATGGATCATAATGATATTACCGTCGAGGTTGATTTAACGGTTGCCTGAATGTTTTAACCTGATTGGGTTGTAGAGACGCGCCATGGCGCGTCTCTACACGATGCGTCTCTACTTGACGATCGCGCCAAAGTCTGCCAATACCCGTGCGTGGTTTCGCAGTAACCCCAATAAGTTCAGCCGATTGCGCCGAATCTCTGGATTTTCGTCCATCACCATTACCCCAGCTTCCTTATCATCAAAGAAGGTACTTACAATTGGCGTCACCTCTGCCAATGCATCAACAATTTGCTGATAATTGCGTTCTTTTTGTGCGGCTTGAGTACGGGGAACTAACGCAACTAATGCTTTATAAAAGGCAGGTTCACTCGATTTTTCAAACAAATCGGGACGCACAACCGCTTTGGGATCTAACTGTTGGAAATCTAAGTCTCCTTGCATCGATAACCGCGCCGAACGGTTCACCGTTTCGTAGATTTCATCTAGCTTGCCGTTCTTCCGAATCCCTTGCAAGAACAAAGCGCGATCGCGAACATCTAACACGTCTTTTAATGCTCGTTGGGTATACTCGCGATCGTTCTCCCCCAAAACCGCATTCACCAAGTCATAATCAATCTTCTGTTCGTCTTGCAGCAAGGTGCGAATCCGTTGAATGAAAAACTCTTGCAAGGCTTCAACGGGCGATGATTTCTCGGAATAAGTGGCGACAAAATCGGCAGAAACATCCTGCAATAGCTGATCTAAATTAATCCCTAAATTACCATCCCAGGTAATATTAACCACCGCATTCGCGGCACGGCGCAAGGCAAAGGGGTCAGAGGAACCCGTGGGAATCATGCCTAAGCCAAAGATACTCACCAATGTATCTAAGCGATCCGCTAATCCTACCACTTGACCCGTTAAGGTTTCCGGTAACTTGTCCCCAGCCCCTCTGGGTAAATAATGCTCAAAAATCGCCGTAGCTACCGCCTCGGATTCACCACTCACCACCGCATACTTTTGTCCGATTACGCCCTGTAATTCGGGGAATTCATAGACCATTTGAGTTACTAGGTCAGCTTTACAAAGGGCGGCGGCGCGAATAATATCATCCCATTGTTTCTGTGACACTGCTAATTGCTCTGCAATCCGTGAGGCGGTTTTTTCGATGCGCCCTACCTTCTGACGCATTGACCCTAATTCATCTTGGAATGTGACGGTTTCTAATTTGGGTAAATAACTCTCTAGGGGTGAGGCTAAATCTGTTTTATAGAAATACTCACCATCCGCTAAACGGGCGCGAATCACTCGTTCATTTCCGGCGGCGATAATCTCGGATTTTTCTGGATCACCATTGGACAAGGTAATAAAATGAGGCAGTAATTCAGTCGCTGTTTCATCCTTGAATACGGGGAAATAGCGCTGATGCTTTACCATTACCGTTTTCACCACCTCTGGCGGTAGGACTAAGTATTCGGCGTCAAATTGACCGACTATGGCGGTGGGATATTCGACTAAATCCGTGACTTCATCCCATAATTCCTCATAGAGTAGGGTATGACCGTTGAGTTTTTGCGCGGCTGACTGAACTTGGTCTTGGATGATCTGTTGGCGGCGATCGCGTTCTACAATCACAAAGGCTGATTCTAGGAATTTTACATAGTCCTCGGCGTGGGCAAGAGTTACCGATTCGGGGTGTAAGATACGGTGTCCACGGGATGTGCGATCGCTGTTTATCGTTTCTGAACCATTAACTAATTCAATCGGCAACACTGTATCATCCAGCAGCGCCACCAACCAGCGAATTGGGCGAGAAAACCTCAAGTCTCCATCCCCCCAACACATAAACCGCTTTCCTTCTAAGCCAAAAATCCACTGGGGGATGACTTCGGGGAGAATTTCAATCGCCGAACGACCGATGATTTTCTTGACAACAAAGACAAATTCCCCTTTCTTTGTCTCTCGGATTTCTAAATCATCAAGGCTAACGCCCTGTTTGCGGGCAAACCCTTCAGCAGCTTTGGTGGGTTTCCCGTGTTTAAATGCGGCTTTGACAGGTGGACCCTTAACTTCCTCTTCGCGATCGGGTTGTTGACGGGGTAATCCCTGAATGAGTATGGCTAGACGGCGAGGTGTGCCGTACACCTGGATACTCTCAGGAGTCAGCAGGTATTCATCAAGGCTTTGTGACAGGCGCGACTGCCATTGTTTAATCGCACTCTCAACGAAATTTGCGGGTAATTCTTCTGTACCGACTTCCAATAAGAATGTGGGCATAATGCGATCGCGCTTCGTGGACAAGGGTTGCGTGTGAGTAGAATGAACGGCTAGCAGAGTATAGTTGCTGCCAGTTTTCCTAGTTTAACCCTATTCCTGACCTGACTTGTCACGGTATGTGGCGCAACATGAGTGTTACAGCAGTTTCCTCTGCTATGCGGTACATTGTCGATCCCCCTAAATCCCCCTTAAAAAGGGGGACTTTGATCTACTTACTGTACTTCATGACAGCGCGAAGCGCTGTAAGTGTGTAGGGGCGGGTTTCACTACTATCTTTTCAGTTGCACCCATAAGTAACTAAACCCGCCCCGACTCAGGTTTATAGACTTCCCGTGAAACGTTAGATTCTTGACATCCTCACCGTTAGGAGTTTGGCAACCAAACCCCTACCCTAGAACCTAGGTGGCAACATCTGCATCACTGCGATGCTCAAATTCGGAAACTGTAATGGAGAAATCCGATCATTTTCCGCTAGGATTACCTCTCGCTGATACCCTTGTGGAGTCGGTTCTCGAAAAACGTGCAGTTGACGTTGCTTGAGGTTTAGCACCCAATACTCTTGAATGTCCGAGTTGGCATAATCATTTGCCTTGATACCGCAGTCTGTATTGAGTGTCCTATCGGCAACTTCAATAATCAGATAGATTTCTAAGGGTTGAGGGTGATGATCAAGGTAGCGTAAAACATCGGGCATAACCACCGCCACATCGGGTTCAGGTTCTGAGCGATCGCTTAATGTTACGGGAAGTTGCGTCCTGACTAGCACTTGTTGTCTTAAGTTATCGTCTAACAGCAATCGGGTTAGGGTAATGGCTGTCGCATGGGGGGTTCCTTGGGGACTCATTTTTCGGATAATCTGTCCGGCTATTAATTCGACGGGTTGATCAGGTGATAAAATGCCCACTTCTGCCATCCGGTGATAGTCTTCAACTGTCCACAGGTATAGGGGGATTTGGGTTTCCTGTTGGCTGATTGGCATCAGTTTAGTCACACTTTATTTGTTTCAATTGTACTTAGATTGGTTGATTAGAATTGTAGGGGCGCACGGCGTGCGCCCAATTTAACCATCAATCTATTCCACAATCTTAGCTGTGTCAGTCCAGTACCCTAAAACTAGGAAGACACAATAGCGAGCGAGACGCTCGCACTACAACCTTTCCCCATTCTCTATTCCTTGTTCCCCATTCCCCATTCCCCATTCCCCATTCCCTGTTCCCCGTTCCCTCGTCTCATAATTTTGTCCAACTACTGAGAGGATAAGATAACAGCTAAACCTGTTTCTTTCCGGGGGTCGATTGAGGTTATGTGGGCAACACTGAGAAAACAACTCTGGCAATGGCGGGGTGTGTTTATTGCGGCTCCGACTGTAGCTGGAATCATTATTGGGTTACGCTGGGCGGGATGGCTGCAAGCACTGGAACTCGCCGCCCTGGATCAATTTTTTCGCTGGCGTCCCCCTGAAGCGGTGGACTCGCGGATTGTGATTGTTGAGATTAATGAACAGGATATCCAAAAACTCGGCAACTGGCCCCCCTCTGATCAAACGCTTGCCCAATTACTAAATAGGCTCAAACAACAACAACCTAGAGCCATTGGTTTGGATTTATATCGGGATTTACCCGTAGAACCTGGGCATCAGGAATTGGTTGAGGTATTTCAATCAACGCCGAATTTGATTGGGATTCGTAAGGTAGCTGGAGATGCGGAGGGAACGGCAGTGAATCCACCACCAGTATTGAACGAATTGGGTCAGATTGGCGCAAATGATTTGGTCGTGGATAGTGATGGTAAAGTTCGTCGCAGTTTACTATCTTTAGGAACTCCATCCGGGGAGATTATCCCTAGTTTTAGTACGATGTTGGCTTTGACCTATTTAGAGACGGAAGGGATTACGCTTGAGGAAATAGATGCTGATGGAAATCAATATCAGTTGGACAAAGCTATTTTTACCCGTTTAAATCAGCATGATGGGGGCTATGTCCGGACAGATGCAGGTGGATTTCAGATTATCTCTAATTTTCGCAATCTCGGACAAGGGTTTCAGTCGATTTCGTTCACGGATGTTTTAGAGGGAAAAATACCAAAAGATTGGGGACGCGATCGCGTGATCTTGATTGGGATTACGGGTGAAAGTGTCGCCGATAACTTTTTCACACCTTTTAGTCGGGGATTGGTGAATCAAGCAGCAGGGGTAGAAATTCATGCTGATATCGTGAGTCAAATGCTGAGTGCTGCGTTAGAAGGGCGTCCCCTAATTCAGGTTTGGTCGGAACCCTGGGAAATCCTGTGGATCATGGCTTGGACGGTAGTCGGGGCGATATTGACTTGGGGACAGCGCTATCAGGGGGGTGTGACTCTGCGATCGCCTGTTAAGGTGGTGAGTCTTATTTTCGTTGGCGGTGGCTTGGTTGGGGGCTGTTACTGGGCGTTTTTGCAGGGATGGTGGATTCCTGTAGTTCCGCCGATTCTGGGGTTAACCGGGTCTGCGATCGCGATTATCGGGTATGTGGCATACAATGCCGATCAGATGCGCCGCATATTTGGTCGCTATGTCACTGATGCGGTGGTGGCGAATTTGCTGGAGACGCCTCAAGGATTACAGTTAGGCGGAGAAAACCGCCAGGTTACGGTTTTATTTTCTGATTTAAGAGGATTTTCAGCAATTTCTGAGCGAGTGTCACCGGAGATGGGGGTGAAGGTGATTAACCATTATTTGCAAGTGATGACGGATGTGGTTGATCAGTATCAGGGTGTGATTAATGAGTTCATGGGCGACGGGATTCTGGTCATGTTTGGTGCGCCGATTGAGCGAGAAGACGATTCCCAACGCGCGATCGCTTGTGGGATTGCGATGCAATTGGCGATGGCAGAGATTAATCAGTACAATGAAACCCTGAATTTACCGCCTTTAGAAATGGGCATTGGTATTCATGGGGGGGAGGTGTTAGCCGGGAATATTGGCTCACAAAAACGGGCAAAATATACGGTGATGGGGAGTCCAGTTAATTTGGCATCCCGAATTGAATCCTATACCGTTGGCGGACAAGTTTTAATTTCTCAGGATTTGTGCAAACAGGTGGGTTCCATTCTCCGGGTGGATGAAGAATTGCACGTTCATCCCAAAGGATTTGCTGAACCGATTACGGTTTATGAAATTGGTGGGATTGGCGGGACGTTTAATTTGTTTTTGCCGAAACCAGCAATCAATTTTGTTGTGTTGAACAATAAAATACCAATACAGTATATAGTTTTAACTGGAAAGTATTTAGGACAGGAATTTTATCAAGGAACAATCGTTAAATTATCAGCGAATGGTGCAGAGATTCAGTCCCAACGATATTTAGACTTGTTGAGCAATCTAAAGATAAATTTAGTAATGGGTACAGAAAAGGCAAAAGGATTGGGAGACATTTACGCGAAAGTCGTTGAAACATCGGTAGATAGTCCAAATCATTTTGGTATTCGATTTACAGGGATTCCTCCAGAGATAGCAGCCGTCCTTTCTTATTTACGTCATTTTTCCTCAGATTGAAATAATTCATAATGCAGAGGACAGACAATTTAAAGGAAATTTTTTTTCGGTATAAAGGGGATTAATTCAACAAATTCGATATTATTTCCAATTTTTGTAGGGGCGACCCGCTTGCATCAATGAACAACACCAGTCTATTCAATTAGATTGGGTCGCCCTCTTCTCAACCCACAAAATGATGGCAAAATTGTAGTGGCGTAGGGTGTGTTAGCGCAGCGTAACGCACCATTTATCAACTGAAATTGGTGATTTTTCGGGCGCACGTCAGTCATTGGTGTCAACTTGAGGTGAAAGTTAATGCTGGCAAGGTTTTAAGCTGTGTCTATCTACTCCTCAACATTTTCCCCCTCATCCCCTAACCCCAACTCCGGTCCGTGGGGAGAAGGGGGATCGGATGCTCTTGCTCCCCTCTCCCCGGCGTGGGAGAGGGGCTGGGGGCTCACAAGGGTAGGTTTTTTAAGATGGGGGTTTAGGCTAGACTTGGAAGACAGGTAGACCATCACTTCGACTTCGCTCAGCGACCGTAGACAAGGAAGAGTGAGAACGAAAAATAGGGCGTTTCGGCTTTTAGAAGT
>NZ_JAVJNP010000096.1:0-16969 GCF_040217205.1 Coleofasciculus sp. A1-SPW-01
ACTTCTAAAAGCCGAAACGCCCTATTTTTCGTTCTCACTCTTCCTTGTCTACGGTCGCTGAGCGAAGTCGAAGTGATGGTCTACCTGTCTTCCAAGTCTAGCCTAAACCCCCATCTTAAAAAACCTACCCTTGTGAGCCCCAACCCCTCCCCTCAGAGGAGAGGGGCTTTCCGGCTCCCCCTTCCATGAAATAAAGGCTTCGTCCTCTGCCATCTCCCGTGCAAATATCCCCGCCGATAGCACTATGCAACCTTCAAATACAACCGTTACCACTCCCAGTCAACCAGAATCCGGCATCACCCCCAGCGCCACCTCTAACCTCATCTACGTCTTAGGCACCATCGGCTACGACTTTGGCACAGAAGCCAGACGGGACAGCTTCAAACAATTAATGCCAGCCGTAAACATGGACGGTACATTAGTTCCCGCCAATCCCTACGACGCCCGTCAACTGGTGGATTATTTGGATGCCAACCCCACAGAAGCCAAATCCTTAATCTGGACAATTAACCAAGAACTCACGCCTATCTATGCCTTACAACCCGTGAGTAGTTTTGCCGCCGATGTCTATGAAATGCTATTGATAATGTTAGCGGGACAACTAGAATCCCAAGAGAGTGATGAGTATGTGGAACGAGTCAGTCTTCCCGCCCGATTAACCGGGAAAAAAGTCACCTTATTTTCTGGACAAGAGCTACCCGTCATCACTCTGACCAATCCCAGAGGAATGTATGGTTGGAAAGTCAACAGTTTAGTTGATGCGGCATTACAAACTGTCCTCCCCGGAACCGCTTCAGCAGATGAGATTGCCCTGCGCCGCGCCTTAAGTAGTTTCTTGAATCGCGTCTACTACGACTTACAAAACTTAGGGCAAACGGCAAAAGACCGAGCCTTAAACTTCTCAGTCACCAATGCCTTCCAAGCCGCCACCAGCTTTGCCAGAGCCGTAGCAACGGGGATGGAATTGGATACGATTGAGGTGGAAAAAAGCCCATTTTGTCGAGTGAGTAGTAATTGTTGGGATATAAAACTGAAGTTTTTTGACCCAGAAAACGGGCTGAGAGCGAGGAAAGTTTATCTATTTACCGTGGATGTGGTTGAGCGGATTCCGGTAACCTTGGGTGAAATTCGTTCTTGGTCTGAGCCAAAGAATTAGCATAATTGCGATGTTGTACTCTGCCCGATTCTACCCCCTCATACCGAGTTGCGCTCATAGCACCAGTTAACAAACTACCTAAAAGCAGCTAACATAGGTTCCTTATAGCCTTTTGCCCAGTTGGTGAGCCTGTCGAACCACTGCCTTCGGACTTCTGCCTTCTTGTACTAGACATAATAGAATGCAAGTTTGTTTGAGATAAATACGCAAAACTATGGGAATAGAATTTAATCATTTATATATCACGCTCGACACAGATACCCTAGAATCAATCGCTCAATCTGAGTTCATTAACCAATTATTTTGTACAGTATCCAGAGATACCGTAGAAACGGATACAGAAAGTTGGTCGGGAACTTATCTCAGAGGAAAACATACCTATCTTGAACTCTTTCCTCCAGGAGGTGCTGAAGGATTGCAGGAAGGGTTTTCGGGTATTGGGTTCAATACTCAACAAGACGGACAACTTGATAGTGTAGCGGAAAAACTACGAGGATTAAGCGCAAAAGAAACATTTTCTGATTTGCGAGTTCGTCAAACCGAATCTGGAAAAATTCCCTGGTTTCATTACTTGACGCTCAACCCATCAGAGAGAGAAGCCTTCGCTGCGTGGTTGATGGAATTTCATCAGGATTATTTAGAGTATAAAAACATCAAACTTACCCCTGGGAATTGCTTTAACCGTGCGGCGTATCTGAAAACCCTGGAAACTTCCGAAACGTCTTTATTTGAGTGACAATGCCAAGTTAAATGTAGGTAGAGAGTTTGCCATTTTGCAGTTTGGATAACTGAATCAATTCGTTACAAATTAAGACTTTATTCAACAATCAATATATAGGGCTTACTGAAAAAATCCGAAATCCTTAGCCATCAATCTGATCTAAAGGAAAGAGGGGAATCTAAAAGGGGAGCAACCCCTCAGACTCCCCGATTCAGTTTCAATAGGAACCCAGCAGATCAATTAAGGATTGGGGGAGTTCTTCATAATGATCGAGCAAAAAATCCACAATTGTTAACTGGCGCAAGTCAACGGGTTGAGGGGGGCGATAGTCTTGACCTCGGTTGAACCAACATTGAACGGTTCCCAGGGAACGGAAACAGATGTGAGAAATTTGCTCATAGGTGACACCCCATTTGGCATAAAACCGCCTTGGCGTCATTCTTAATTTGCAGTAACAATAAAGGTCAATAATGTATTCTTCTCGCTGGGTAATCGGGCGGGGATTGTGGGGTCTTTTGGGATTATAGCGTCCGGTTGGGGTACGCACCAATAGAGGCTCTATTTCATGATCAGAATGGGTGGGATAACGGTATAGGTTGTCCTCCTCTTCATAGGGAGAATGGTTGAGGTTTAAGTGTTGAGTGAAATCCTCTATTTCTTCACTGTGACGCAGAGTATTTAAAGCACCAGCAATGAGTTTACCATTCAGGCTTTCGGTCAACTGCTGGATAAATAACGCCGCGATCGCATGGGCTTCAGCATCCGTTAGGTGCATTTGAGCCGCATCGAAGTCAATGTCGCTATGGTGCTGGATCAACGAGAGGAGTTGGGCGATACCCAATTCCTCTAAGACTTGCTGGATAGGGGGTTCAGGTGTATTGCTGGGGTCGAATTTAGGGGAGAGGTGTGTCATGTTTTTTTCTCCTTTGATACTGAGCCTTTAGTGCTTATGTAACAATGTTATAACTTAATGAGCAAAATAAAAACCCCTTTGTCGGGGTGGGAAAGTTTTACCGATTGGGTTAAATCAGATTAGTTGGAGAGGATGTCAAGAATGGGCTTGAGCCATCCAGACAAGATCACCAAGAATCCCCTCAACTGGCGGCAAAGGATAGACTGTCAAATCGATGAATAGAGTCATTCCTTCCAACTTGAGAAATTGCCACTGATTGCCATTGCTGATACTGCCGTAAATCGTCGAAATAGGTTGTCCTTGTTCCTCATTGAAGCGTTGAGCCGCAACCATTTCGGCAATACACTGCCCCAAGCCCAATTTGAGGTCAGTCTTTTTAGCTTCCACAATAATCACGGCTGGTGCTTCAATTTCTAAGACTTCTTTTGAACGAGTCAACAGGAAATCGCACAAGCCATTAAGACCAACCGACTCATCAACATTAAATTCCTCACCGGAGAAGATACTCACTTGGCGATTAAGTGTTTTCCTGACATCGATTAATACGGGATAGATAATCCCCTCAGAACGGGCTTTTTCACTACCAGAGGAAGCGACAATTGGCAAGGTTTCCTGTAAGTAATCCCAGAGAGTTGGCGAAGGGGCAACCGGAGAAGTTTCAGGCAAAAAGCGACTGCCTTCAATGACAGTTAGTTGGAAAGCAGCTTTAGCTTGAGCGATAGTTTTGAATTGACTATAGGGCATATATGTAAGTGGGGACAATTAAAGGCGGGCGGATGAACTGAAGCTAGAGATTGCCATCATGCTGTATGGTGTCCTTCTCAATTTTGCTTGTTGTTTTGTGGCTACAGATGAGCTATCGATGCTAGGATTTAAACCGAGAATAAAAAGCGCGATCGCGAGTCGTCCTATACAAAGCCATGCTAAATTGAAAATCATTATATCCCATGAACAATTTCTCACCCGTCATTTTAAACTTAAAACACGTTGGCTTAAGCGATGAGCAATTTTACCAACTCTGCCAAGCCAATGAAACGTGGAAACTGGAACAAACCGCTAAAGGAGAATTACTGATTATGCCTCCCGTTGGTGGAGTGAGTGGCAATCGAGAATCCGATTTTAATGGTCAACTTTGGCTGTGGAATCGTCAAACACAACTAGGAAAAGTCTTTAGTTCCTCTACCATCTTTCGCTTACCCAACGGTGGAAAGCGTTCTCCCGATGTGGCTTGGGTAGCCAACCAACGCTGGGAATCCCTAACTCCCGAAGACCAAGAAAAATTTCCGCCAATTTGTCCAGATTTTGTGATTGAACTCCGTTCTCGCACCGATTCATTATCAGACTTACAAGAAAAAATGCAGGAGTATCTCAATAGTGGTTTACAATTAGGCTGGTTAATTAATCCCCAAGCCCAACAAGTCGAAATTTATCGTCAGAATCAGCCCGTTGAGATTGTTCAATTACCCGCCAATTTATCCGGAGAAGATATCTTACCTGGATTTATATTAGAGTTACCCGTTTTCTAATATAAATCCTGTAGGGGCGCAAGGCTTGCGCCCAGAACACCTGTCGAGTCTATTTCACTATTGAATATAAAGGAATAGCCCGATGAATGTAATGGATGTAACGGATAAGCGCGTGTGATCCATTATAGCGTGAGTCTTAGTATCCTGTCTGTAACTGACATCGTTGAGTAGAACTGAAGCGATGCACTTAAAAAAATCCACACTTTTTATATATTGACAAAACTACTCTTTTAAGCATTTGCCTTGTCCGGCAAGAAAAACTCCTGAATTTTTACCAACTTTTCTATATTTACACCCAAACCGTTAATCAATTATTCTCGATGAATCGTAAATAGTGATACAGCCAATTGACGCCGGAACCCCTGGCAGCAATTTGGCAAAATCGATTCACGATCAGGATTCATAGATTCGTCTAAATCAGTTGTGAAATAGGTATGAGATGGAAAGCCTTATTTAGTAAGCTTTTCTGCCATATCAGGTTTTACAAATCATTTAGATTCACTCGATAACTGAAACAGGCACTTACCCGTTCCGGTTTCAGAGTCTCTCGGTGTTTTGCAAGGAGGGTTACAATTAAAATGGTCGCAAGCTCAACAGTTTCAGCAGACAGTCGGAAGTTATTAACCGATAATTTGCTTCTCTACGTTTCTCCCAATGGTTCCGATGAAACCGGTGATGGAACAGAAGCAAAGCCTTTTGCCTCTGCCGATTATGCTGTCGTCTGGGCAAATAATAACTGTGATTTTGGTGAACGGTTTGACTTGTATGTTAAGCTGGC
This sequence comes from Coleofasciculus sp. A1-SPW-01, assembly GCF_040217205.1. NCBI lineage: Bacteria > Bacillati > Cyanobacteriota > Cyanophyceae > Coleofasciculales > Coleofasciculaceae > Coleofasciculus > Coleofasciculus sp. A1-SPW-01. The sequence continues at coordinate 5,095 of NZ_JAVJNP010000096.1, forward strand.
TCCCGGAACCTACGATGCCCTACAAATCTACGGTCAAGGTGCCCGACAGATTTACCTAGTTGGTGAACCTGACGATCCTGGTGCTGTACAAGTCAAGGTGCTCAAAGAAGAAGCGGTATATGGACTGTCAGTCGCTTTTTATTCGTTTGTCCATGTGTCAGGTATCGATATCGCTTCGATAATGGTTACAGGCTTCTCACACTTAATCGTTGATCAGTGTTATTTGTCTCCTTCGGTAGCGCCAGCACTCGTTCTGTGTAGTAACCACAGCACCATCGATTTTGACTCGGCAAAGGTGAAAGCGGGACGTATTGGTAAAGGCGAGGAGAGTACCTGCTATCGCAGCGAGATTCACTCCCATATCGAAGTTGAACAGCTAGAATACGAAGCCACTGTTGAATGTAATACATTCTGCGAGGCAAAGTTCCTCTCATCTATCTATGTTTGCGGGGATTCAAAAACCAAGAACAATGTGAAAGCGAAGCAATTGGCTCGTGCTATCACCCAGAGTATTGTTTGCGATTCAGATTTTCTGCCTGAAAAATCATCAACGGCAAATCTTGCTACGTCTGGTGGACTTGTTGATGATTTAAATGATTCTGGACTCTAGTCTAGAATGAAAATTTCGTCATCGATCATGTCAAACTTTGTTAAAACATAAACGGAGGTCAATTCATTATGAGTTGGAATTGTTGCACCAGTTCTCGAAGCTGTGGGGGCTGTACTCGTCCCTGTAACCCAACTGGTGGTTGTTGCGGTGGTTATCGTCCTCAGTTTGGCAATTACAATCCATACGGTGGCTGCTATAGTGGTGGTCGTTGCGGTCGCTGTTACTGATAGAAGATAATCAGGTTATTATCACTTAACCGCATAAATAAAATAGTGGAAAAGGAGAATGCCAACAGCTTTTCTCCTTTTTTTTAAATTTTTTTAGATAACTGGTAACGGTGCGTTACGGCGCACAAATCCCAAGTTATTTTCCATATTAATCCAAGCAAGTGCCTAAGGCACCCTACAGGATAGGTTTAGAGTCCTGACTACTTAAATAAGTTAGCAACTTAGGTTATAATAACTCATCGAATCCTTTAATCAATACCCTAATGAAACTCACCGATATTATCCATCACGATATTGTAATTCATTTAGATACCCTGAAGACAGACCCCGAATTAGTCAAGCAAATCCAAACCCAACTGAATCGCTTAGGATTTTACCCCGGTGGTTCCTGGCTCGATGGTGATTATGGTCAGCGGACAGAAAAAGCCATGACTGAGTTCAGTCAATCGGTTTACCTGAATAATATGGAGAGTAAGAAGTTTGGCAAAGGCTGGGCGCAAAAACTCCTGCCGGAAAACCAAAAACCCCTCCCCTCGCTCAAAGACAAAAATAAAGAAGCGATTTATCAAACCTTCTTAAAAGAGTCTGTAAAAGGAACCGTTGATGAACCCGCCCTATTTTACAAAGGAATTGACACCTCTCCTTACAAAACTCAACTCAAAGATTATGCCGCCCGTCTGATGCAAAAGCCCGATGGCAAAACCTTGGTTTCGGTCACCAAAGACACCGCCCACTTCCAACCTTTCCCATCAGTAGGACAACTGCCAGAGATTGATGACCAAGGCTTAAGCTTTTTGCATCCAGAGATTACTGAAGCTTGTTTATGTGTCGGTAGTTTTGCCAACGGAGACTTCAAAACCAAATGGCTAGGCAGAAATGCCCTGAGTAAAACCGAATTTTGGAGTAGTAGTAAAATTATTCCGATTCTCAATGTCGTCTCTCGCAGCAACACCAATGCCTTTCAAACCGATATTGATACCTGTCTGATTCGAGGCAGAGATTTAAGCGGACAATACCGAGAACTCTCTGTCCATAATGTGCTTAAAGATATTCTTTCCTATAACCATAAAATTGCCTCATCCAACTCCCTCGCGGCAATGTTAAAACAATTTTCCACACCCGCCGAGTTAGAGAATTGGCTGAAAAGCATGACCGGAAATCAAGACTTGATTTTCACAGGAAGATATGGCGAAGAACCCTTTATCCCAGAACCCGAATTATCAACGCAATCCCCTCAAGGATGGTGGCGTCCCCGAAACGTGATTCTCACAGGTGTATCAGAACGACATCGCGGCGAAAATACGATTACCGCTTATGATTTAACCCGAATGATCTCGATGTTGGGTTGGCATTATCACATCCCCCAAGCCTCACGCTTACCCGGTGCCCAATGGCATAGTTTAGAATCAGTGATTCGGGCGATGGGTGCAGATGCGGCACGTTTAACGGATGTGGCATTAGAGGCACTCGATTTGCAAGATAAAATTAGTTCTCCGGTGATTATTTCTAAACTAGGAAATGGGGTGACTCAAATTCGGAATCGGGCGGAAGCGGTTTATGTGGCGCTGGTTCAGTTTATTCAACCCAGTACAATGGGTGTGCCAGAGTTGGTGATGTTTAGCATGGCATTAAAGGGGGCAAAGCGTTTAGAACCCAGGGATGCCAAGCGTGAGGTGGTGGAATTGGATGCTCGGATGGCAACGGAAGTGACGGAAATTATTCGTCGAGGGGCGTTAGGGGAATTGGGTTGAATTAAGGCTGGTGGGCATTGCCCACGATGGCGGACTGACACAGCTAAAATTGTGGGATAGATTTGTTGATTTTATGGGCGCACGCCATGCGCCCCTACAGTTTCTGGATGTAATTCTAATTCATCAAATAAGGTGTGCCACGCCACTACGGTACATTAAGGGTTTGGGTGAGCCAAAAATGCAAATTTTCAGTACCATTGAGCTTAAGTCAGTGACATTCGTCCTCACCTTGATGGCAACAGCGATAACATTCCTCTGAGTCCGATAAGGGATTAGAATTGGGGCATGATACTCATTAGCGATCGCGGATATGAACGCAAGTGCAGACATCGTAGAATTAGCCGACGCCTTAGTCTATACCAAGACTGGGCAGCATCTGAATGATCTGCAACGGTTCATTCTGCGGGAATCCTGGCAAGAGACGAAGAAAAACTATGACCAAATGGCTCAAGAGTTGGGGTATTCGGAAAGTTATATTAAGCAATCCGTTGCGCCTCAATTATGGAAAATGCTGTCCCAAGGACTGGGGGAAAAAGTAACAAAGACCACTGTTCGCTCTGCCCTAGAACGGCAACTGCTGGCTCAAAATCAACCTAAATTTACAACTGTTATTAATAACACTCTATCATCGATAGAAATAGGTTGTTCTGATCGTTCAGATGACCTCAACGCCTCACCCAACCCGCTTATTTCCCCATCGGATCAGACTATCTTGCCATCCGTTGACCTGGAATTACCTGATGGCTGTGTTCCCTTAAATTCTCTCTTTTATATCGAGCGAGTTCCCTACGAAGCCCAATGTTATCAGGAATTGCTTAAACCTGGCACATTGATCCGAATTAAAGGACCGAGGCAAATTGGCAAAACCTCGTTGGTTAATCGCTTACTTAGTCGGGGTATCGCCAAGGGGTATAAAACGGTCGTTTTAGATTTTCAGCAAGTCGAAGAAACCGTGATTAGCGACTTAAATAAGATGTTGCGCTGGTTATGTGCTAGCTTGACGCGCCAATTAAAATTAAAGCCGATGCTCAATGACTATTGGGATGAAGATTTGGGCAGTAAGATGAGTTGCGCTCTCTATATTCGAGAATATATTTTAGCCGAAATTGATGCTCCGATTGTCTTGGTTTTAGAAGAATTGAGCCTGATTTTCAAACAGGTGAACATTGTCCAAGAATTTCTCACTCTATTGCGGTCTTGGCATGAACAAGCTAAAGTTGACCCAATTTGGCAACGGTTACGCTTGATACTCATCCAATCAACCGAAGTCTATGTTCCTTTAGATATCAATCAGTCTCCGTTTAATGTCGGGCTAGGCGTTGATTTAGAACCCCTGAGTCGGGAACAGGTGCAAGACTTGACTTGGCGTCATGAATTGAGGTTAGAAGCCGAACAACTAACTCAGCTAATGCAGCTTGTCGGGGGTCATCCTTATCTGGTACGGCTGACGTTATACCATTTAGCTAGACAGGATTTCGCCGTTGAGGAGATCCTGCAAACAGCCGCAACGGATACGGGAATTTATGCCAACCATCTGCATCGACATTTATGGACACTGCAACATAATCTTGAACTAGCGGCGGCGTTTAACCAGGTTCTCAGCACTACTGAACCGATTGAAGTGGAACAGGTGCAAGGGTTTAAGTTGCACAGTATGGGACTGGTGAATCTTCAGGGAAACCTGGTGAGGCTAAGTTGTGATTTGTATCGGTACTATTTTCGCGATCGCATCATCAAGTGTCAAGACGCAGGAAGTGAGTAACAGTAGAGGAACCTGTTCCAGAGGTGTTCTGACATGGTGCGTCTGGAGAAGAGGATGAGAAATGACGAAGTTTTCGCAAAAATTACCATTTTTTATCTATTGACAGCATTGACGAATTGTGCAATGCAGGCTAAAGCGGATCAGAAAGTAGTGGATTTTTATGAATTTTTCTGTATGTTTCGATTCAAAATTAACTGTTATTCTTGATTTAGTCAACTTAAAGCTGTAGTGATTGAATCAAATCCTATATGAAATATAAACATATAGAAAAACAAATTCAAGACTTAGACCAGTGGATTAAAAATACTTCAGATTCAAGAGAGTTAAAAAGAGCTATGGGGGTTAAATTAACTCTTCAAGGATGGAATTATAAATCGATTGCTGATTTTCTGAATGTATCGAATGGGTTTATCAGTAAATGGAATAAGCGGTTTAAAGAATCTGGACTAGAAGGGCTTAAATTATCTTACAAAGGCTCTAGTGGTTATTTGACCGAACACCAAAAGAAAGATGTGATAAATTGGTTAAACCAAGGCGAAAACCAGGGTTTAGAGAAGATAAAACGTTATTTAAGTGAGAAATATGGGATCAACTTTAAATCCAAATCAAGCTACTATAATTTAATCAAAGAATCACAAAACGGTTTCTTTCAGTTCTCTGGGGAGTATTTCTAACGATCCCCCTTCCGTCCCCCTTTTTGATCCCCCTCCCGTCCCCCTTAAAAAGCAGGGGGTGAGTGCGATCGCCTTTTACCTCTAATCCGGCTGCTGTTCTCTCACCCAAGTCCGAAACGCCCGTAATGTTGCGGTTTCTCCATCCGCTAAACTTTGCCGAATAAACCGAGGAATTGCGGCTAAAGATAGCCATGGAAACGTCGGACTTTTATCCACAGATTGATAACTCGTTGATTCTGGAGATAAAACAAATACATCGACTTTACGTCCATCATAACGCCACAGTTCTGGTACACCAATCGCGGCATAAATTGGTAGTTTATCCATAGAACCACTGGTAATATCAATCTCTAAGACTAGATCGGGTGGCGGGTCATTCGCCAAATCAATCTCTTGTTTATGTCTAACCTTGGGTTCATTTTGGATGTAGTAACAGGAGTCAGGTTCTCCCCCTTTTTGTCGTTTTTCTCGCTTCAGAGTGAGAGAACCAAACCGTTTGAGGTTGAGATTTAATTCATCCGCGATCGCGCCAATTAAGCTTTCAATAAAGCGGTTATTATTTTCATGAGATCCTAAGGGGGTGATAATTTCTAATACTCCGTCATTGTAAGCCAAACGAGCGCAGCGTTTTTCCCCTAAGTCTGCAAGTAACCGCTCAAACGTTTGCCAACTGATATTTGAAAGAATGACCCGATGTTCGGCTAGTTCAAACGTAGCTGTTGTCATCACCTATTCCTGACAAGATTATCCCTTTTGTAGGGGTGTAAAAATGAAAGTAATAATTGGGTAAAAATGGCTTTTCCCCTTGTATAGTATAGCTTCCCGCTTAATTCAGCAAGTCCCTAAGATGAGTGCCCCATCCCTCTACCTTCTCCATTGCCCTTGTTCTTTTCCATTCTTGGAGTATTATTAGAGTTGGGATTTGCCAGAAGCAGGGGGCTAGGATTGATGCATATAATCACGTTTCTCAAACAAGGGCGATCGCTGACCTTCCCGTTAGTCTGGCTAACCCTTTTCAATCCGGCGGTTCAGGCTCAGTTAATCCCCGATAATACCTTAGGCACAGAAGCCTCTATCATTACTCCCCAAGGGGTGCGAGACTTAATTGAAGGTGGCGCAAAGCGTGGGAGTAACTTGTTCCATAGTTTTACTGAGTTTAACGTTAGTTTAGACCAACAGGTTTACTTTGCTAATCCAGATGGTATAGCGAATATCCTCACGCGGGTTACAGGGGATAACCGATCAAATATTTTTGGTACTTTAGGCGTTGATGGAAATGCCAACCTCTTTTTACTCAATCCTAATGGCATTCTCTTTGGTGTTGATGCCCAATTAGATGTCGCGGGTTCTTTTGTGGCGAGTACGGCTGATGGGATTCAGTTGGGAAACGATGGTGTGTTTCGGGCGACTAATCCCCAAGATAGTCAATTGTTGGCGATTCAACCGGGTGTCTTATTTTTAGACGCCCTGCGCCAACAGCAAGCCGAGATTCGTAATCAGGGACAGTTAAGCGTCGGTGCAGGGGAAACCTTGACGCTAGCTGGGGATAGGGTGATTAGTACAGGTTCATTGACGGCTCCTGGCGGTACGATTCAGGTATTCGGGGAGGAGGTTCAGTTATTAGAAACTGCCAGAATTAATGTCTCTTCTCTTACAGGTGGCGGTAGCGTAGCAATTGGTCAAGGGAAACAAGTGACTATTGCTGCAGGGGTGCAAATTAAAGCTGATTCTCTGAATCAGGGGGATGGCGGTAGCGTCATTATTAGGGGCAATGAAACCACACAATTTGAGGGAACGATTACCGCCCGTGGTGTGAGTGATAATCCTCAATCTAATGGGGGTTTTGTAGACGTATCTGGTGGATATTTAGAGTTTACCGGAATCGTGGATACCACAGCACCTTTGGGAGAGGTGGGAACCCTGTTACTCGATCCGAAAAATATTTGGATTCAAGCGGATGGAAGTGACTCCGCCGATGGGCAAACCTTTGAGACGAATCCAACAGAGGTATCGATTATTAATGGTAATGTGCTTAGCTCGGCTCTTGCCACTAACTCCGTCACATTACAAGCAAATAATGATATTGCTATTAACCAGAGTATTTTTAGCCCATCAAGCAATAGTCTAACGTTACAGGCAGGACGTTCGATTACGATCGCGGATAACCTGCTAATCGTTCTCAATGGTGGAGACTTTATTGCCAAAATTAATGACGAAAATGCGATCGCGTCTCAACGGGATGCTGGAGTCGCTCAGTTTTTGATGAATCCGGGTTCTACTCTGACATCCTTGGGGGGGAGAATCGAGATTACCTCTGGAACTTTTGCCGATACCAGTCAAATTAACACCGCCAATAGTACAATCAGCAGCGCCGATGTTTTGGGCAATAGTGGCAGAAGTGGTGATATTAGTCTCTTTGCCCTGGGTAATGTCACCACAGGGCTGGTAAATACTGGACGAACCATTGGCGGGGATGTCGTGGCGAACAATGGCGGTAATATTACGATTAAAAGTGAAAATGGGGCGATCGCGACCACGGATTTTGTGACTAGCGATGGGATTAATCAAGCAGGTAATGTTGTACTGGAGGCTAGCGGTAATCTGAGTGTTAATCAGAATATCACCTCAACCTCAACTGAAGGCATCGGCGGAAATATTACCCTCAACAGTGAAAAAGGCGCGATCGCTACCTCCGCCATGCTGATCAGCGATAGTCTAAATCAAGCGGGTGATATCTCTGTTGATGCTAGCGGAAATCTTGATATTAATGGGAATATCAGTTCCAGGGGAGAAATCGGCGGGAATATTACCCTCAATAGCGAAGATGGCGCGATCGCAACTACGGCGTCTCTAGTGAGTGATGGTATCAATCAAGCGGGAAAGATTTCTGTTGATGCCGCCGAAACCCTAACTACAATGGGAACTATTATTGCCAATTCCCAGAATCAAGCTGGAGATATCTCACTCAATGCGATCGGGGATGTCAGTATTAACCGGAATATCGCCTCAAGGGGAGAAATCGGCGGGAACATTACCCTCAATAGCGAAAATGGGGCGATCGCAACTACGGCACCTCTGGTTAGCGAGGGTAGCAATCAAGCGGGTGATATCTCACTCCATGCGATCGCAGATGTTAGTGTTAACCGGAATATTAACTCAAGGGGAGAAATCGGGGGGGATATTACCCTGAGAAGTGAAAATGGGGCGATCACCACTACGGCGGCTCTGGTTAGCCAAGGTATCAATCAAGCTGGTGATATCTCTGTTGAGGCGAGCGAGAATCTTAGTGTGAATGGGAATATCGATTCAAGTGGAGAAATAGGTGGGGGGACGATTAGCCTCAAAAGTGAAAATGGGGCAATCACGACTACGGCGGCTCTGGTAAGCCAAGGTACCAATCAAGCCGGAGATATTTCCCTTGATGCTAGCGGGAACATTAGTGTGAGTGTGGATATTACCTCAAGATCTCTGGAAGGAATGGCGGGACAAATTACACTCACCAGTGGCGGGTTGGTAGGGGTAACCGGAAACGGTGGGATCACAACCATTAGCCGAGGATCTAGTGTTGCTCAGGGAATTACCATTACGGCTCAATCACTCCGAGTCAAAGATGCGCCTATTTTCAGTGCTGCCTCGAATGATACTCAAGGGGGAATTGTGCAAGTCAATGCTGCCGATGATGTGGTGATTCGTAATAGTAATATTGGTACGTTTGCTGAGTCTGGTTCTGCTAATGCCGGAGATGTCATCTTAAATACCCGTCGGTTAACGATTATCCAAGATCCGGAGACAACCGTTGAATTCCCCGTGGGGGTTGGTTCTAATACTGCTTTGGAGAATAGTGGTAATGCCGGAAATGTCACGATTAATGCCACGGAGTCTGTCGAAATCATTGGAAATCAACCCGGTGCGTTTAATCCCAATCCTGTTGAATTGGCTCAAATCACCTTGCAAGGAGATACAGGAATCTCCACATCAGCTTTAGGTAGTGGGAACTCTGGCAACTTAACAATTAATACCGGGCGATTATCTATTCGTGACAGTGGCGGAATTACTACCTTTGTCAACCAGGGTGAGGGGGGAGATTTAACTGTTAATGCGACAGATGTCTTTTTACAAGGAGAGGGAGGTATCGGGACAGGAACTTTGGGTGAAGATGCTGGCGATTTAACCCTAAATGCTGAGAACGTCACTCTAACAGATGGAGCTTTGATTAGCACGTCTACTGGGCGTGATGGCAATGCCGGAAACTTAACCTTAGATGTACGTAACTTGAGCCTTCGTAATGGTGCTGGCGTTCTCGGAAATACCGGAGCAGATGGCAATGGGGGACAATTGACGATTAAAAATTCTGAGTTAATTGAAGTGATGGGCAGGTCGGCAGATGGTAGTTTTCCCAGCTCTATCGCCACGGATTTATTTTCGCCGAATGAATCGGGTAATGCTGGCGATATAGACATTACTAGCCAAGAATTGATTGTCCAACAAGGCGGAGAGATCACATCAGCAACCCGTGGTTTCGGAGATGGGGGAAATGTCCGACTGAATTTAGAGAGTTTACGCCTTGATAATGGTCGAATTAATGCCTCGACATCGCGTTCTGGAAAGGGGGGAAATATTCAGATTCGCGCTTCAGACTCCATTGAAGTTATTGGGGCAGGATTTGAGGCGTTGCAAGAGAAATTTGTGCGTCCGGCGTTTGCCAATACACTCACTCTGGATAGTTTTAGTCAGGGAATTGTCACGGTTACGGATGGAGAAGGAAGGGCGGGCAATATCTTCATTGAAACCCCAAATTTTATTGCCCGTGATGGTGGATTGATTGCTACCACCACTCTCAATCAAGGTAGGGGGGGAAATATTCAGATTGATGCCACAAATCGGATCGAGTTAGATAATTCTCTGTTGGGTTCGGGAACCTTTGATCAGGCTGCATCAGGCAATGTTACCCTCACTTCTCCTCGGCTGGTTGCACGAGGGGGAGCGCAGGTATTAACCACTACATTTAATTCTGGACAAGCGGGTGATTTAAATGTGAATGTGTCGGAGTCGATTGAACTGTCTGATCCCAATAATCAAGGCACTCTCCTAGGTACGGGTTTATTTGCTTCCTCGACTCAAGCCGCATCTGGCGATGGGGGAGATATCAATATTAATAGTCCCACGAGTGAATTAAATATTCGCGATCGCGCGGCGGTGTCGGTGAGTGCGACAGGGACAGGCAATGCTGGCGATATCAATATTGATGTCCGCTCTCTGTTGTTAGATCAAGGGTTAATTTCAGCAACGAGTTTATCCGGAGAAGGGGGGAATATCAACCTCAAAGTAGCCGAGACATTTATCTTGCGAAATAATAGTCAACTGTCCACCCGTGCAGGTACCGAAACCAGTGGTGGTGGCAATGGGGGAGATATGACTATTGATGCCAATTTTATTGTGGCAGTGCTTTCAGAAAATAGTGACATTATCGCTAATGCCTTTGAAGGAAATGGCGGCAATATTACGATTAATACTCAAACAATTTTGGGCTTACAACTGAGCGAAATCTTAACCCCCAATAGTGATATTATTGCCAGTTCAGAATTAGGAGTTGATGGTCGAATTGTGATTAATACGCCGAATATTGACCCCTCACGAGGGTTAATTGAACTGCCCTCAACCTTCTCTGATCCCTCTGGGCAAATCATTTCCGGCTGTCCGGCGGATACAGGCGATCGCTTTGTGGTCACCGGACGCGGTGGAATTCCCCATTCTCCGGGTCAATACCTCTCTGGACGGGCAATTTGGGAAGATACGCGAGGGTTATCCAGTCAGAGTTTTCCATCCTCAACTCCTACTAATTCTCAGCTATCCCAAACGAACACCCCACCTTTAATTGAAGCCCAAGGTTGGGTTGTTGACCAAGATGGCACAGTGATACTTACTGCTGAACCCTATCGGGGAAAACGAGTGAATATTGGCATTGATTTTCGCACTTGTGGAAGTCAATAATATCAGATGTTGGGTTAAAACCAGAGTTACCCAGTAGTGCGCCAGGAATACCCCACACCCAACCCCAGAATACAATCGACAATAGCGCCACAAAGGGTGAAAGCTTAAGGGTACGTCCCTGAAGACGGGGATCAACGAAGTTGCCTAAAATCACTTGAATGATAGCCAAACCCACCAATGTTGCTACTCCCCGCCCGATTCCTTGAAAAATTAGCGCCAGTAGAGTGGGCGGGAGTACCGCGACAATCGACCCTAAAGTGGGGATGTAGTTGAGAACAAATGCGATCAATCCCCAAACCACGGCAAAATCTACCCCTAGCACCCAACACCATAAACCCGTCAGTATACCCGTCAGAACACAAGTCAACGACTGAATTAGAAGATAGCTTCGCAGCTTATCGCTCATTTTAGCGACAGCATTGACTACCTTAGCACTGGTTTTAGACGCCAAACTCCGTTCAATTTTTTCTCGGTACTGTCCGACTTCGAGTAAAAGTAAGACGAGTAGCGAGATTATTAAAATAAATAGGCTTAACCCATCCCAGAGAAACTTAAGTCCGCCGATCGCTTCATTGGTTAATCTGAAGTTCCCCCCATCCCGATTGAGGATAGAAGCCGAAACCCCGACTATATAAGCATTTCAGACAATTCGCCCTCTTAATTCGTACCCATGTATATTTAAGATTTCCTTAATACTCTTGAGGGAAAATCTGTGAGATAATTGTAGTCATGTACATAGAACGTGTTCCGAACCGAAATTCCCCACCCGCCGTATTACTTCGCGAGTCCTATCGCGAAGGAAAGAAAGTGCGTAAACGTACCCTGGCTAACCTGTCAAAATTGCCGGATGAAGCGGTAGA
>NZ_JAVJNP010000097.1:0-24473 GCF_040217205.1 Coleofasciculus sp. A1-SPW-01
TAGAGACGTTGCATGCAACGTCTCTACAATGGTGCCGAACGTCCTAATCGATGTGTCTACTGCTATAACAGCAAGTCTAGATACCTGAGTCGGGGCGGGTGTAGGGTGCGTTACGCTTCGCTAACGCACCTTTGCAACCCAAAAGATAGTCGTGAAACCCGCCCCTACAGACTTAACTTTAATTGTGCCAATTTTTTCTGGGCAAACTCTCTAACTTTTTCATCAGGATCATTTTCGGCTTTGTCGCGCAGCAAGGGTAGAGTCTGGGGATTATCAGGATATTGTTTTATAATGATTTCAATGGCTAATTGCCGAGGATTGTCTTGCCAGTCTTCCTCTCGCACAAAGGGATCATTGAGAACGCGATCGCGTAACAATTCAAATAGCCATGGCTCATATTTCCAGCCTTTGGCTAATTCTTGCACCGCTGCATTTAGCACAAAAAAATTGTCATCAGATTTGGCTTTTTGTTTGAGAATAGGTAAGGTATCTGGGTCATCCTTCCAGCCTTTGGCTAATACTTGCACCGCTGCCATTCGCACATCCTTATTGTCATCAGATTGGGCTTTTTGTTTCAGCCAAGGCAAGGTATCTGGGTCATCTTTCCAGCCTTTGGCTAATTCTTGCACCGCTGCATATCGCACAAACCCATTGTCATCAGATTGGGCTTTTTGTTTCAGCCAAGGTAAGGTATCTGGGTCATCTTTCCAGCCTTTGGCTAATTCTTCCACCGCTGCACGTCGCACATACTCATCGTCATCAGATTGGGCTTTTTGTTTGATAATAGGTAAAGTATTTGGGGAATCATGCCAGCCTTTGGCTAGTTGTCGCACTGCTGCACCTCGCACAACCCAATTCTCATCAGATTGGGCTTTTTGCTTGAGAATGTGTAAGGTAATGGGGTCATCTTTCCAGCCTTTGGCTAATTCTTGCACCGCTGCACGTCGCACATCCGAATCGTCATCAGATTGGGCTTTTTGTTTCAGCCAAGGTAAGGTATCTGGAGAATCATGCCAGGTTGTCGCAATAGCAACAACCGCTTTAGTACGAATTTCCTGAACTAACCTTGCTTCCTCTTGATAAGGTTCGTAATAATAAGGTAAGTCATACTGGATTAACCCCTTTAACTGATTCAGTAATTGAGTCGCCGTTGATGCAATACCCGAACGATTCCTCACCTCAGACAGGCAAGCCGCCGCTAGAAACACATTAATAAACTTTTCCGCTTCCCCCGGCTGATTCCTCAAATAATCCAGAATCTCCCCAGCTAACTTTGGCTCAATCATCCCCACAATCAACCGTAACACTTCATGCCAAGACTCATCCTGCCAATGCTTGCCAAAAACATCGCTTTTCAACTCCTCTAGAGAAATTGTTCGTTCTTTCTCAAATTGCCAAACATATTCCCAAGCACAGAAATACTCCAAAAACGTCCGATGCACAAAGGCATAATAATCCGCCCCCATGAAACATAAGATAAAATTCCGTTCCCGCAGTTGCTTTCTCATCACCCTAGCCACCGCCCTGGAATTATTGATATCTAATGTTTTCAGATACTTGGTCAAAATTCCTTCTAACTCATCCGCCGCAATCAGATTACCCGCCAACCCTTTCTCCGCTGCTTGCATCTGATAAGCCACCTGACGCAACATCTCCTGCTTATCTTTATAATCAATCGTTTGAATCTCTAACTGCTGATGTTCTACTAACGCCCGTTCCACATCCCATTGATGCAGCAACACCCGCGACGCTTGGTTGTATAATTCGGGTCTATCTCTGGGTAATTCCTGATTGCGATTTAAAATTGCCATCATTGTCAGCAATAAGGGATTTCCAGCCAGTTCGCGAATCGCTTTTGAGGTATCAATTGCCCGTTGGAGTCGTTCCCACTTCCTCTGTTTATCCACTTGATTGGTAAACGTTAAATCATGCCAACGAGTAATAAACTCCTTAACCTGACTTTCCTCCAAATCTTGCAACATAAAATGATAAAACTGAGCATCTCGTAACCGCTGTGGTTTATAGCCAATCACGCGAGAGGTGACAATAACTCGCACATCAGGATAGTTATTAGTGAAGCGATGAATATCAGTAATTACATCCTCCCGTTTTCCCGGATCAAATACCTCATCCAAGCCATCAAACATGACTAAAGCATTTCCGGCTTTTAACTGTTCCACCAATTGATGCTGATTCAGATGACAGACAATCCCACTACTATCATGGAAGAATTCCAGGAAATTCTTACATTGTCCCACATCGCGATTCCGCATATAGGTGCGTAATTCAATCAGCAGGGGAATCGGCTGGAAATTGGCATCATTGGGGGTAGAATTTGCCCAATCTAATGCCAAATATTGCAATAAGGTAGACTTACCCGAACCCGGATCACCGAGAATCACCAGATAGCGATAGTTATCTTTATCGTTAATAATTTCCCCAATCGGACGAATTGCGGACAATGCTTTTAACTTCTTTGAGATAGGGTTTGGTAATCTCCTCCCAGTTAAACCCAGTTGGCATATCAGGTGAATAGTGCTGCACCCAAATTGTACTTAATTGATTGGCGTCGATGGCGCGACAATCTTTTTCAAAGGCTTTTCCTAACAGGGGTTTAACGTCATCGTCTTTGATAAACCGTTCAATTACTATTTGATAGTTGTCTCGAACTTCGGCTTCGGTTACATAGAAGAGTAATTCATATTCGATGAGTTTGAGAAATTGCTGTAAAGCTTCACCGAGGGCTTTTTTCAGGATATCGGGTTGGGCAGATTGTACCCCGGTTTTAATACAGTCTTTGAAAAAATCTTTTACATAGTCTTCTAATGCTTCTTTCCCCAGTTTCAGGAGGATGTCTTTTAAAAGTAAGTCGTTGAGGATAGAAACGCCTAGCGCTGTCCAAAGTTCCACGATGCTGCTAATTCCTCTAGAAAACGTATGTTTACCATTTAAATTAAAGTGGGTGGGCAATGCCCACCCTACTACGGTATATCAAGGGTTTTAACGCTCCCCAAATGCTAAGTTTCAATGCCATTAGGCAAATCGACGCCGCAGCAATGGACTAATCAGAACTAACGCGGCGGCGGCAAAGCCAAACAAGACTAAAACAGCCCCGCCAAATGTAATTGACGCCCAAGGCGCTTCCATGACAACACTACCTAAAGACCAATCTCCATGGAGGTAGAGATAGCGAATCGGTTCAATCGCATAACTTAAGGGATTGAGACTAGCGACAAGCTGTAACCATTTTGGCATAAAGGATAGCGGCGCTAGAGCGGTGCTGGCAAATAGTAGCGGTAAGTTGGTGACAAAAATGACCGCAATTAGTTCAATATGACCCGGAAGCACAAAAGCGAGTCCTAAACTTAATGCTGTCATCCCGATTACCAGCAAGAAAACAATCAGCGCGATCGCACCCAGTCCAGCTATATTGGGAACACCCGCACCCATCACCGCACTGGCGGCGACAATCACCACGGCTTGAATAAAGCTGAGGGCGACGATATAAATAGCGGATGCGGCAACAATGGAGAAACGAGACGCCAAAGGTGCAACAAGTAAACGATTCAGAAAGCCAAATTCCCGGTCAAACATCACGGGTAAGCCAGCATTGAGCGCACCAGCGAAGGCGGTAAATACAATTACACCAGCACTCAAGAATTGGGCATAAGATAAGCTTTCGCCAAAGAGTCCTTTTGGCGCATTTTGAAATAACGCCCCAAACAGAATCAGCCACATCAACGGCTGAATCACACCAGCAATTAGGGTAGATGGGCGTCGTTGCAGTTGGATAAACAAGCGCTTAGTGAGTGCCAAGGTTTCTTGGACAAATTCACCCACACCCGCCTTATCGCTGACGGGGACTTGACTTACCACGTCGGGTTGCCAATTAATTTCCGGTTTTGATGGTGTTACAGTTCCACTCATAATTTTATTTGTTATTGGTCATTCGTCATTTGTTATTGGTCATTCGTCATTTGTCATTCATCATTTGTCATTTGTCATTCGTCATTCGTCATTTGTCATTCGTCATTTGTCATTTAGTCGGGGCGGGTTTAGTTACATCTGGGTGTAACTAAAAAGATAGTAGTGAAACCCGCCCCTACATAATCTCCCCTATCTGACACACCGAGCGAAGTCGAGGTGTTCCCCAGCTCCCCCAGCTCCCCCTGCTTCCCATCACCCCATCATTCCTTCATCCGTTGCTTTTTCTCCGCTTTCACATCTCGTGTTCCCGCCGCCGCGAGTTCAGCATCCATTAAGGTTTGACCGGTGGCGGCTAGGTAGACATCATCTAAACTAGGTCGAGATTGGGCAATGCCAAAGATGGGTAATCCGGCGTCTTTTAAGGATTGCTGAATGTTGGTTAATGCGTCACTTTGGGACTTAACCACTAAGTTAAGGGAATTTCCTTGCGCCGTATTAATAATCACTTCTTGGACAAAAGGTAACACCTCCAGCTTTTCCTTGGCATTTTGGGCTTCTTCCATGGGCGAGAATTCCCGGATGCGGAGGGTTATGCGATCGCCTCCTACGTTATCCTTTAACTGAGAAGGCGTTCCTTCGGCAATAACAACTCCTTTGTCGATAATTGCCACGCGATCGGCTAAAATATCTACTTCTTCCAAATAGTGGCTGGTAATAAATATGGTCGTGCCAGCCTTTTGCAATTGACGCAGGAAATTCCACACCACTACCCGACTCTCGATATCAAGTCCCACGGTAGGTTCATCGAGAACTAACACATCGGGTTTATGGAGTAAGCCGGAGGCTAAATCCAGGCGCTTGCGGATTCCGCCGGAGTAGGTTCCGGTCTTTTTATCGGCATAGTCCTGCAAGCCCAACACCTCTATCATGGTATTGACCCGCTCTTTGCCAACGTTGCTGGGTAGGTGATATAAATCCGCTTGTAGTTGCAGTAACTCGCGACCCGTCAACACTTTGTCTAATGCCACTTCCTGGGCGACATAACCGATGCGACGGCGGACGGCTCTAGGATTCGCGATCGCAGAAATTCCCGATACCTCAATCTTACCCGCGTCTGGTTTGCTTAAGGTACACAGACAGCGAATCGTTGTGGTTTTCCCCGCCCCATTTGGACCAAGTAAGCCAAAAATCTCACCCGGTTCGACGTTCAGGGAGATGTCCTTCACGGCTTCGACATCCCCGTAGTATTTTTTTAGGTTCTCGATTAAAACGGCAGCAGCCATATATCGTTCTATACCTGAGTTGGCTATACAAATGTGACATCCTCCCACACTAACCCTTGGCGGGTATAGTGTAGGCTTCCTTAGTCGCAGCCCTTCGACTTCGCTCAGGGCTACGCTTGGGGCGTTTTATACTGCAACAATTAGCTGTCTTTTCATTTTAAGGGGTTTGTTGGCAGTGGGGGGAGAATTGGAATAAATGCACATTTATTTCAAGTTGTCAACCTGCTATGGCTTTAAATTTGTAATTGAGGTTGACAAGGACAAGGGGAGAAAGGAAGAGAGCCAATTAGCTGGGTCACGCCACTACAATTTAGCTCAATTCGACTTATTCAGGTTTAAGCGAAACAAAAGAAACTGTGTAATCTGTGCTTGATTAAAATTATCATCACTGACTAATACCAAACTCTGACTCCCATCTGGCAACCGTGAACCTAAGGTCATCCCTTCCAGATTATCTAAATAAATTCCCAAAGTACTCAAATCAAGGAGCAATTTTTTCTTCACCGGATCAAGGCGAGAAATATTCCCCTTGAGACTGGCAACATTAGATGTATCGGTTGCCCCACCCAGGGTTAGTTGATAAATTTGGGCGCTGAGTCCAAACAACCCATAACTCCGTTCTAAACTAAGAAAGTGACCTTCTGTATCTAATGCCACTAATTCCGATAAGCCATAATCAATTGTCCCTTTGGGGGCGGGAGCCAGTGGATACAAATGTTCCGCTACTAGCATGGGTGGCGCAATATCGCTGATTAAATAATGCAGCAGCCGAATTCGGGGAACCTCATCTGAATCTGGGGGTAAACTATCTTGAATTAACGCGGATTCCGTTGCTGTAAATAGGCGAAAAGGATCGCCACTCGCCGCCGCTAACGTAATGGGTTCTAAGGTTAATGCTTCAAAGCCTAGGTTTTCTTGTACGCCACGGGGAACTTGTTCCTCTTGTGTAGTATTATTCGGGAGAAAACGGTCAGGAATTCGCAAGCGTTGCAACGGTTGCCCCGTTTGGCGGTCAAATTCTTGAATAAAGGGTTCAATTCCCTGACTAGGAACCCCTTCAGTGGAAATAAATACGCCACCTTTACCGGATAGGGCGATGCCTTCGGGGTCAATGGTTCCCGCCGGATAGGGTTTGCCGTTTTCGTCTTTGAGAACGGTTACATCCTCAACGGTGACGGATTCAATCCCAATTTCTCCGGCTGAGTCGCGGTTAATTGCCAGCGCCAGGGTGTAAAATCGGGCGGGTGCAAGATTTGACCGATCATCGGACAGTGCCAAAAAACGATCGCGATCGCGATCATAGGAGAGGGCGGATAAGCCGCCAACGGGAGTATCCTCAAACCTCATCGGTTTGGGTAATTGATACTCCGCCAAAAAGTCCAAGGATAAATCCAGAAACGTGCGCTGTTCGGCGGTTCTAGCGGTAGAGGGACTACAACTCGTCGTCAACAGAATCAATAGCGCGATCGCCACGACGAAGAGTCGAGATAATAGGGGGCGAAATCTATTGATTTTTAATGGATTTTGTGTTATGGGCTGACTCATAAAAAATGTCAAACGTCTTAGGGTAAGGGGTTCCTGTAGAAACTCTAAGTTGATTTTAAGCGTCAATGGTGATTACGTTGGCAGATAAGATAATAATTAATCAGACTTAAGCTCTGAACTAAAGTTCTCGAAGAGAAGCCACTTTGCGTCTATGGGCTAAAAGCTCACGTCCCGTTCAAACGGGTTAAAAGTCTTTAATGTAGTAAGCTTTAGCTTACTTTAGCTTTCAGCCGGAAATTTATTTCCTGGCTCTCCTTAAAACAGTGTTGCATCTTATACAGTTTAAAGTAATGAGAAAAGTTCAACTACTCTTTTGCATAGCGGCGCTCTGGTTAGGGTTAAGTAGTCCAACATTAGCCCAACCCGCTGAAACAAATCCACCCAATCCCCTAGAACTGGATACCACTGGTGATCCCCTGCTTCCCAATCCCCCCGTAGAACGCTCTTTAAGCCCCTTAGAACGCCGCCGACTGAGGGAAGATCTCAATCAACTGAATAATCAAGCCGCCGCCGAATTGAGGGCGGGAAATCTAGAAGAGGCGTTTGATATCTGGTATCGAGAAATTCGGTTACGGCGAGTTCTGGGTGGACGATTAGAAGAAGTCAAAACCCTAGGGCGCGTCGGTGAAATTGCCTGGAGTCGGAATGCGAAATCTCAAGTCCAGTTAATTACTAAACGCTTAGAAACGATTCAGCAAAACGCTGAGGAAGAAGGAGAGTTAGAGCCAGAACTTTTAGGTGCATTAGGTCAAGCTTATCAACAGGTACGAGTTCCCAGAAATGCCCTAGCTATCTATGAGCAAATTTTAGCCGATGCCCGTCAACAAGGTGATCTGGAAACTCAAGCCGAAACCTTAGAGACAATCGCCCAACTCCACTTAGCTTGGTTTGATTATCCCCAAGCCGCCGCCATTTATGAAGAATTACTAGCAATAGCTCAAGCAAGGCGCGATCGCGTGGCGGAGATTAACTATCTACAAGAATTGCTCAACATTTATAAACAATCCCAGGAACCCGAAAATGCCCTGCGGATCAAGGAACGGTTAGTGGACAGTTATCTCAACCAAGACAATTATACTCAAATCCCCGCCCTAAAAATTGGGATAGGTGCCGACTACGAAGCCCTGAATCAACCTGAGAAAGCCTCTCAAAGCTACCAAGAAGCTTATGCACTCGCTTGGTCATCACAACAATTTGCTTATGCCAGTGATGCACTCGAAAAATTAGCCCAACTCTATTTATCTTACGACCAACCCGACTATGCACTCCAGGTGTACGAAACGTTGATTATTGTGGAACAACAGTCCTACAATTATTATGGGTTGATGCAGGCTTACGATCAAATGGGTCAGATTTATCTCGCCCAAAACAAGTATTCCCAAGCCTTAGACGCTTTTCAAAAAGGTCTAGAATTAGCGCGATCATTGCAGTATCGAGAAACCCATTTTGCCCGTCAAATTGAGAAAATTAATCAGGAGGAAACAAGTAATCAGTAAATTTTAGGGGCGGGTTTAGCAAATCTGTAGGGGCGGGTTTAGGGACTAAATTTCGCTATTCACCAATAAATGACCAACAAAACCCGCCCTTATTACCGATAAATGACCAACAAAACCCGCCCTTATTACCAATAAATGACCAACAAAACCCGCCCTTATTACCAATAAATGACCAACAAAACCCGCCCTCTTTCAAAAGTAAGCTGATGTACATTTAAATTGATTATTCCCTGTTTTCTGTTTCCCATTTTCAGTTCCCTTTATGTCTACCAAATGTATCCTAGTCATTGATGATGAACCCAATCTTTGCTTAGTGATCCAAGCTTGCCTGGAAACGATTGGCAACTGGCAAGTAATCACGGCTGAATCCGGCAAGAAAGGACTACAGTTAGCCCAAACTGAACAACCTGATGCGATTCTCTTAGATGTGATGATGCCGGATATGGATGGGTTAACTCTATTGAAAGAGTTACGAAAGTCTCCCAGCACTCAAAAAATTCCCGTGATTTTACTCACGGCAAAAGTGTTTAACAACGACATCACTCAATTTGATCAGTTAGATATTGCTGGAGTTATTGCTAAACCCTTTAACCCAATAACGCTAACTAAGGAGGTAACTAAAGTTTTGGACTGGTCATAATGTAAGTATGTGGACACAACAAAAGTTAACGGTAGAGATCGTCATTTGTCATTTGTCATTTGTCATTCATAAAGGCTTGAGGACTACTCACCCTTAGAAAAACCCGGCTGATTCATAGAGACGCCGAAGAACAGCCATAATCCGATCGCCATAATTCAAATCAGCCGACCAACGTCCGCTCAACTGCTGGATGAGGGGTGCAATCCCACGAGTGACAAAGCGAAACCGGGGACTAACCACTTCTTGTACCAAAGGTTCTAAACTGGCGTAGGCTTTTAATTGTTGAATATGAGCGCGAACGCCTAATCGAGCGCTGGGGAATGTCGCCCCCTCTGGATCACCCCCGACTGATCCTAAACCGCCAAAGTTATTTTGACTGGGTTTTAAGTCGCCACCAAAACGGAGGAAATTCGTTTCCACCATGGCTTGAGAAAAGGCGATATCATAATTTACCCCTTCAATGGCGGCTTCTTCCCGGTAAAGCTTGGGTAAGTCAGGAAACTGAGCCAGGGCGTCTTCATTATTGGCTTTGAGGAACATCATTAACTGCACTTCTGACGTATTCCCATGTGCCATAATTCGGTCAATTTGACCCGGACAAATTTGTAAAATAGAGCGCAAAATCACCGTCCGTGTCGCCGCATCCCAACCGACTGCAATATTATAATCTCGCAATTCAATCGCTTTCACATAAACCACTCCCCGATACTGGAGGCGACGAATACCAGGAATCGTGGTTAAATCCACACCCAAGCGATCGGCTAAGTCAATCGGAATATAGGCATTGTTATTGACAATAATGCCTTGCTCTCCATAGGTTTGATTATTAATCTTGATATTAATCGAAGGATAGGTAACATCCGTTCCATTTCCTCCCGGTTCCGTTCCCGAAACCGCCCGACTCCACGCCGCTAGTCCATCCGCAATCCCTAACGCCATCTCGCGGCGGCGATTTTGAATAATAAAGCGATCCTCTGGATTGGTGAGATAGCCAACCTCCATCAGCAGCGAAGGAAGAATCGTATCGCGGGTAAACGCCAGAAAACCCATCCCTGTCGCCGTATCCGTCTTCGCGCCTCGGTTGGGTAATTGGGGAAGACGCCGCAGGAGTGCGAGGAGGATCAGTTCTGCATGATTTTTGCGTTCAGTGTTATTGGCAATGTAGTAAACCGCCGTTCCTCGAACACTGGGATTCGGGGAAGAACCCGCATGAATTTCCAGCGCCACATCGCCGGGACGATAACGAGCATTAATCCATTGGATCGATTCGGCTGAACTCAAGTCATCGGGGACAGAGAGAACCTCAAAGCCACGCGATCGCAACTCCGGGACAATCTGATCCCGCAGCAGAATCATCTGTTGAGCTTCCGTTGTACCGCCTGCGATCGCGCCTAGATCGCGCCCCCCTTGTTCAATTCCTCCGTGTCCAGCAGAAATAAAGATTCGTCCCATTAGTTATTTATTTCCTCAGCACTGCTCATTCACACTCACTGCCATTAATCCAGAATAAGGATTTCGGAGTCTTTCGGCTAGTGCTTAACCGTATCAGTTTTTGCTCGCCTCCATCCAGAGAAAGAAATGGTGTAGAAACCGAGCCTACCCTCTCTGAGAGCCAGAGATAGTGCTACCATCAATAATTAAATGTGGTTTTCATCTAGGCGATCGGCTATGGCTAAACGCAAAAAGCACAATCTCCAATGGATCAAGGAAACCCTAGAGCTAAAAGAAGACCACAACTGGACATCCAAGCCAGGACATCGGATCTTCGTAGCAGGGCGAGGAGCATTGCGCTTTGATGTTCCCGAAGATTGGCATTTTGAACCGGATACCAAATCGTTTCGGTTTCTGGACAACAAGCCACCCAACGATGATTGTCGCTTAGAAGCGTCCTATAATCTACTCCCCCCAGGCGACTGGGCTGAATTTCCCTTAGTTTCTTTATTAAAGCGAGTCGTTCGAGATGATGAGCGGAATATAACTGAGAAGGGGGAAATCATAGAACTAAAGCGCCAAACCGCCCGCATCGTTTGGACTCAATTCAAATTTATTGACCCTAACGAAAACCGCGACGCCTATTCCCGCATCTGTATTGGGTTAGGTTCTGGCGTTCAATGTTTGATTACTTATGACTACTGGGTAGATGATGCAGAGCGTTTGAACCCCGTATGGGACACGGTGATGGACTCCTTAGTGCTGGGGTTATTTATCCGCGATCCCAGAACCGGATTCGCCTTCCCGGATTAGATCCTTCTTTGAGATCCCAAAGGTAGCGTGCTAAGCCTCTACATTCCTCACAAAGAAAGGGCGGGAGGATGAAATCCGACGCGGCGAATTGATTCGCCGTGCTATATTGAGGACAGCTCGCGGCTGCAAAGTCGGAGTTGCTTTTTTAAAGCCAATTTGCGTTTAATTAAAGGTACGCCGGGACTCGGCGAAACCCAAGCAACAAGCGCTTGAAACGCTAGGACACTGAATTAACAACAACAGAAAAAGGGGGTAATAAGCTTTTAAATAAATATAAGCTAGTTATTAACTGGGGGCGTAAACTGAAAAATAAAGGTAATGCTCTTATCACAGTTTAAATGCATAACAGCTTAAACGAAGAACGACTTATGATTTATGACGTTTTCTATCACCTCGCCCCCGTTCAATTTCATCTCTAAGTTCCTTAAGTTCTTTCAGATTCAACTTCTTGGTATAACAATTATGGTTATCCCCCAAAACCATCTTGCTATAACTCTGTAAACTCTCAATCCAGGGAAACTCAGTCATGCGGAAACGCCACGACACTCCCGGAAGCGGCGGTAAGTTCAACGCCTCTCGCACCACCAAACGACCAATGGTAAATGCACTGGTATTAGGGTCCCAGGTATCACCTTGTAGGTCGAGATCCCAGGTTCCAATCAAATGAAAAACCTTGCGCGAACTCTTCAATTTAATAATCCACTGCACGCTAAACCGATGAGTCCGAAAAATCTGGTCTTCCTGGGCTAACGATAGCTCCAAGATGGACGTATCCCTATCAGAAAATGAATTGGCATCCAGAGCTAATCGAATCGCCGCCAAGTTGTCAAGGGTAATCAACAGATTATGACGGGGATTGTGTTGATTCAATAGATACCAGGTTCCGACAGCACCGGGCGCGTCTCGTTCGACGGACAAAAGCACGATGGATTCATCAGCCGAATAGGTGCGCTCAAGAACCAGAAACGTTGGTTGGAACGTTTCTGGTTTCTGAAAGATGCGGCGAATCCACCGAGTCAGCCATCGAAACCATTGTCGTAAACTCTGTTGCTTCACTGATGTCGCGTTCTCAGGGGGGATATGTTAAAACTTCTCATTGACAATGGCTTGATCCGAAGTGCTTGATCTGAAGTGCTAGTTCCATGATGGAGATAGGGACAGGATTTACGCACAGTCTTCTATATGTATGGTTTGCTGCATAAAACCGAAACCATTAACTATCAAGGCTTTGAGTGGCATTGATAGTTGCTCTTGTTCAAGGAAAAAAGGTCAAACCCTTTCATCTCCTTGCACCACTATCAGGGAAAATGTACCATTGCTCCCCCTGCTCCCCCTGCTCCCAGACGCGCCATGGCACGTCTCTACATTGCTCCCCCTGCTCCCCCTGCTCCCCCTGCTCCCTCTGCTCCCTCTGCTCCCTCTGCTTCCCCATCTCCCCTATCTTCCGCATTCCCTGACACCTCATCCCTAAATCCAGAAATTCTGAGTTAAAGTGAATTCTGAACTGACAATTTTTTCTCAACCCTAAGGTCAGTGTATGAACTCGTTAGTTGGTAAAACCCTACAGGGTGGCAAATACACTCTAGAGCAAGAATTAGGACGAGGGGGCTTTGGCATCACCTATAAAGCCACCCATCACTATTTAGGGCAGGTGGTGGTGATTAAAACCCTAGACGAGTCTATGCATCGTAACCCGGACTGCTCTCGGTTTCAGCGCCTATTCCAGGATGAAGCACGACGGCTCGCCTTGTGTACCCATCCCAATATTGTCCGAGTCAGTGACTTCTTTGTGGAAGCAGGGTGGCCCTACATGGTAATGGACTATGTAGATGGTCAGACCTTACAAGAGATTTTACTTCCCGGCAAACCTCTCAGTGAAGCCACCGCCATTCATTACATCTGCCAAATTGGGGACGCCTTAACCGTAGTCCATCAAAAAGGTTTACTCCACCGAGATATTAAACCTGCCAACATCATCCGACGCGAAGGCACACACAAAGTTGTCCTCATCGACTTTGGCATTGCCCGGGAATTTAGCCTGAATACAACTCAAACCCACACTAACATGCTGTCTGAGGGCTATGCCCCCTTAGAACAGTATTTAATCAAAGAAAAACGCACCCCAGCCTCCGATGTTTACGGTTTAGCCGCCACTCTCTATACCCTGTTAACTGCCCAAATCCCCACACCCGCCGTTATCCGGGAGCGCCAACCTATGCCTGCTCCCCGTGATCTCCAACCCCAACTCAGTGCTGCCGTAAATCAAGCGGTCATGCGCGGGATGGCAATTGAGGCGCGTTATCGCCCTTCATCGGTAGCCGAATGGCTCTCCCTGTTGCCGGATGTACCCTTTGAATCCAGCCCGGAATTCGTCTCCCATCCTGTATCGACCACCAATGGTGCCACAATTGCTTTAACACCGCCACAGGAAGCCAGTTCCCGTCAGCGAGAGTCCCAACCTACTCAATATACGCCTTGGCATCGACGCTTAGGTGTTTCTCCCGTGTTACTAGGAATGAGCGCTGTTATTGCTACAGGTTTAGTCGGATTGGGAACAATTTGGTATCAGTCTCAAAATCTGTCAACCCCACCAGCGGCTGAACCCTCATCCCCAGAGGAACCCCTAAATCCTGATACTGAGCTTAATGATAGTGAGGAAACCACTGAACCCAACCAGGGCAAAGATGACCCTTCCTCCAACCAGGAACAGAAACCCTCTCGCCGCTCTTTTCCGGGATTCCCTAAAAAATCAAGAGATTCAGTTGAACCTTCTCCCTCACCCACTGCTGAAGACCCTTCATCCGCTCCTGGAGAATCACCCTCCTCTGAGAAAAAATCGCCAACTTCAACCTCTAAACCTTCACCGAACTCGTCCCCAGCATCCCAAAATCAATCTCAACCGGCGCAAGCGTCACCCTCTCCAGTGACTCCCAAGTCTGCTGAGTCATCTGAATCGGTCAGCGAACCCCCGTCTGAGTCTGTTGGCGAACCCCTAGAAAACATGAAAAAAGCACCTGCTCCCCCAGAAGCTCCCCTACCGAAAAAACCCGAAACCACTGAAGAGGATGAGGAATGACAAATAACCTAGTTTGCTTCTTTTCGGGAGTGAGTATGACATAAGACATAAGACAAATGACAAATGACAACCAATACGGTTTAGCCCTACATACCACCAGCCCCCAACTCGGATTAGCTATCAGTAATTTTCAGAGTGATCATCGTGCGGTTACCTGGGATTTGGGACGAGATTTATCAACTCACTTACATCAGCACTTGAGTGAGTTTTTACTCCCAAACGCTTGGTCAGATGTGGCATTTATTGCCGTCGCCAAAGGTCCCGGCAGTTTTACAGGCACTCGTATTGGTGTGGTAACAGCCCGAACGTTGGCACAGCAACTGGATATTCCGTTATTTGCCATTTCCACTCTGGCAGCCGTGGCTTGGTCGGCAACGCTTCAAGGAAAAGAGCCTCAAGAAACCTCACACAAAAGAGCGATCGCGCTACAAATGCCTGCTCGACGGGGGCAGTTGTATACCGCAATCTATCAACTCTCCTCAGAGGGTTCTAGCTTGACACCGCTTGTACCTGATGCGGTGATGACACCTGATATCTGGCAACAACTCCTAGATAATCAAAACCTCCCCTATCAACTCATTGAGGTATCCGTTGATTTAGGAACTTGTGTCACCAGCGTATTAGACTTGGCTTATTTAGATTGGCAGCAAGGCAAGCGTCCTCACTGGTCCGAGGCGTTACCATTTTACGGACAGCATCCGGTTGAAACTAAGTGATACTGATGAACAACCAAAAACCCACACTATCATGTCAGCTTAGTGTGGGTTTTTGAATAGAAGTATGATTCAGCGAGCTTGAAGCTAATAGGCATGAAAAGCGCGATCGCTTCAGATCTTTACTGAGCTTTACGACGACGGGTCAGAGCCAATGCTCCACCCACTAATCCTAAACCTACCAAAGTAGCAGGCTCAGGGATATCTTTGACTTGCGCCGTGATCGAAAAGTCGTTGAAGTCATAAGGAGTAATTCCCTTATCTTCAAAGTCAATCGTGTACTTGCCAGCATCAGTTTGTTCAAACTTAAACAATGCCAGTGTCTCGACAGGCATATTCAAGGCATCTGTTGACCAAACCTTACCATTGTTACCAGAGTCAAGCAGTAAGCTATACTCTACACCACCTTGAAACTCGAACCAGTTTGTACAGGACCCATCAGGTGCTGTGACAGACGTGGGGCAAGTCCCCATAAAATCTGAACTACTCGTATCAAATGCCTGGTTCTCGGTAAACAGGGTATATACGGGTGTATTTTTATCGGTTGCTTCTACGATAAACAAGGTCGATTTGAACAATCCGTGAGATTCCAGGAACTCAAAATCAACTTTAGTATCGGTATCAAACAAAATACCCCCATTGTTAAATGAGGCAGCGTCTGCTGGCATCGCCGATAAAGCCAGAGTACCGCCAGCCAATAAGCCAAGGACTGTTGAAGTCTTTGCTAAATTCATCGTTACGTCTCCTAGGTAGAACTTCAATCACTTATCATTCGCTCACTCAGATCTCGAATATGAGTTTTTAGAGTTGCTCACTAGGGAATTGCTTTAACGGGTTATCCTGAGCGGATTGGTCATCGGTATCAGGATTTACGCAGCTACACCGCATATCGTGACAAAGTGCGTTACACTACGCTCTCCCCACCCTACACATAGAGGCTTTGCGTAAGTTCTAGGTATGTTCTTGAAGCTTAATCACTTCGTCTCCAAAGACAATCGCTGTCTCTATCCGATGTCTGCAACTCTATCCGATGTCTACAATTGGATAACACTACAGATTGTATGCTTCCAAGTGTTAACACGATTCAACAAATGAGCGAACCATGAGTGACTGTTGACTGATCACTTTGACTATACTCTGAGGTAACTTAATCGGTTCAAATTTTGGGTTAAACTTATCAATTCTTTAAAATAAATTCCGGAAAAAGTTATCATTTATACATAAGTAAAAACAATAGGTGACAAAACCCACTCGTTTAATCCCCTCACCCTAACCTTAACTGTGAATTCGAGGTTCTGGGTAAAGGGTACTCAGTAACTGACTTTCGATTGCAGCTAGTTCTGCTAGCCTCTGGCTGACAACCTCCCGCTCAAAATAGGTGTCCGCTAGCACCCAGTACACCCCGTAATGTCGGGCTTCGGATGTCATCAAACCTTGATAAAACTCAGCTAACTCCGGGTCAGGACAATGAGTTGCCAGTAATCCCAGCCGTTCGTGAGAGCGAGCCTCAATTAAAGCCGCAACCAGTAAAGAATCCAATAGCCGCTCCGGTTCATGGCGGCGAATCTGAGCTGTTAGCTCAGCGCCATAAGGCGGCGGGGATAGAGGAGCTAGGGGAATACCCCGTCGTTCCAGCCATTGATTGACTTGCTCAAAGTGATCCAATTCCTCACGCGCGATCGCGGTAAGCTGACGAACCAGTTGCGTACTCGATGGATAGCGAAAGATTAAATTCAGGGCTACACCTGCCGCTTTGCGTTCGCATTGGGAATGGTCGAGTAGAATGAGATCAAGGTGAGCTAGGGCTTGTTCTACCCAAGCCCAGCTCGTGGGTTGTTGGAGGGCGTGAATTACCCAGGGAGAATCTAACACAGGTTTTGGTGACATCGAACTGTCTAGTGAATCACAATAGGGGGAAGATGAGTAGGATAGAGACTGGGATTCGAGGAAACTGGTATTTATCAATGGCGTGCTGGATGCTAAGCGGAAAAGGTGTGAAATTCAATGAATTTCCTCTGAAACCCGGAAGATAGATGTTAGCACTTGTTTTAACTAATAGATAATAGAGTATCCTGACCCTGAGAATCTTGCCTACCCCTGGTGAACATACCTCGGCGCACAATAATCCAGCTTTTAATAAAAAAACTGGTGCAAGTAAACGTTTATGGGTGCTACTTATTATTTGACGACACGGATTTGGATCAATAAACAATGACTCACCGCCGGATTGTTATCGGTGACGTGCATGGGCACTACGATACCCTAATGACTTTATTAGACGCGATCGCTCCTAGTAAAGACGATCAAGTCCATTTTTTGGGAGACTTAATTGATAGGGGTCCCCAAAGCTCTCAAGTTGTTGAATTTGTCAAGCAAAGCCCTTATCCTTGCTTGCTAGGCAATCATGAGCAAATGCTCTTAGAAATCCTGGGTCAGGGAGAAATCTATGGTCCAGCCCTGCAAGCATGGCTCTATAGTGGTGGTCACAGTACCATCAATAGTTATGGTGAGAGTGGTGTCCGCCAAGACCATATCGAGTGGATGCGTACCTTACCCACCCATATCGATTTGGGAGATACATGGTTAGTCCATGCTGGAGTTCATCCCCGTTTACCCTTAGAAAAGCAAACGACAGAACAATTCTGTTGGATTAGAGACGAATTTCATAGCATTCAAGAGCCTTATTTTACCGATAAGTTAATTATCATTGGTCATACGATTACCTTTACCTTGCCAGGAGTACAACCGGGACGAATTGCCCAAGGGCGAGGATGGTTGGATATTGACACGGGCGCGTATCACCCGAAAAGTGGTTGGCTCACAGGATTAGACCTGACAAACTCACGGGTTTATCAAGCCAATGTTTTTAAACAACGGGTTCGCCAAATGCCACTTGAGGAGGCGGTGACAAGGGTAGAGCCTTCACAACTCTTACCACGTCGTTCTGTACTCCGTTCCTAGTGCAGTATGGGGAAGCAATGTAGAGACGTAGCATGCTACGTCTGGGAAGCTGGGAACCCAAAGAACGAGGGATGGATGTTGCTACCAGAGATCATCCTATTGCAGGGGGCGAATTTTGGCTTTATAAGCACTTTCATCCAAACCATCACCGACAGTAGCTTCAGCCGGATCAATCGCCTGATTCAATGCGTTAATGCGATCGTGAACGCCGGGATGAGTGCTGAGGAAAGAGGGGACGGAACCGCTTTTCTGCTGGAGTTTCTCCATGAAATTTACCATGGCTGACGGTGCGTAGCCTGCTTTTTTGAGGATGTCTAACCCAACTTGATCCGCCTCAAATTCATCTTCACGACTATTGGGTAACCGCAGCGCCAAGTCTACGCCAATATTAACTAAGGTATTGCGATCTAGACCTGCGGCAACGGCTACTCCCCTGGCGATCGCTGTCTGGCGCATTTGTTCAATCATGTGTTCCTCTTCGATATGCCCGATTTCATGGGCAATCACACTCGCCAGTTGAGCCTCATTGTCCGCCGCTTCAATCAAACCTGTGTTGAGATAAATAAAACCCCCCGTAGTCGCGAAGGCATTAATGCTGTCATCCTTAACCACCTGAAACGTATAGGGAATATTAGAGCGTTGAGTTTCTTTTGCCAATCGCTGACCAATCTGATCAATGTAGCGGTTGACACTGGAATTGCGATAGAGTTGGATCTGGTTTCTCACCAACTGCTGATTGATCTGCTGCCCGATCTCGACTTCCTGGCGCTCAGAAATATTGGAAAGTTGGATAATCTGGACGCCTCGGAAAATCAGATCCAGCCAGGGAATTGCTTGACTCACCTGAGGTGTACCCACGATCAGGCTAAACGCCAAAATCGCTGACACCAACGGATATAATAAACGACGACGGTGACGATGAGACCAGATGGAGAAAGGATTAACCATGGTACATAAAATTAAAATAGCTACAGTTCAGGTACTCAAACAATAGACGCTACTTATAGGGTATAAGTTGCCATTGGCTCTCAAGAAACACTTATTACGTCTGGCAATTTTGGTTATCCTGACATCCCAGAGGATAAGCTGAATTGTAGGTACTCGATCGCTTGCCAAACCAACTATACCGATGATCACGAACCTGTTGATATGTGCGATCGCCCAGCCATTTCATTCCAGGCATTGCCCGATATGCTGAGACGAACACCTCGCCCATGGGCAACAGACGCCCAATTTCCTCAGCCGCCTCACTCCCTTGCCACCGACGTTCCGGGGATGCCCCATCGATGAGAATCATGCCCATTTCGCAGTCTTGGGGGGTAATACCAAAGGTTTCACAGGTGGCTTCATTCTGCATGGGAATGTAATCAAACTGCTGTCCTTGATCCAGATTTTCCAGAAGCTGCACTAACGTGACACAAAGATTGCAGTTGCCGTCGTAAATAACGTGATATTGCATCAAAGGGGTTAATCGCACTCCTTATGAGTTATCTTTATTTACTATACCTAATTTAATCTATTCCTATAGGAGGATAAAAAAGATAATTCATCATGTTAAATTGCTGGACATTTATATATTGTATTTGATTAAATCCTGTAACCTAAGGGGATATTCTTAAATTTAAGAAATTTGCGTAGAAGAAAGTTCGGTCAATCAGCACAAATATTCTAAATCTAAAGAAATCACAGTATCAGTGTAAAAAAATCACCAACCTAGTTTTGTTTATGTCTTTTGATGGATTCACAAAAAGCTTTTTTTCTGTAATATAAAAGTATATTGCGAGAGTTGAACTCTCAAACATAAAGACAAAGAAACACGGAGACTATTCTATGAATCTCATAAAAATAGACAAGTTTTACCCTAACTATAAAGAACAGATTTTCGGTGGCGATGACATTAAAGGATATGATGTCTACTCAGATCGTGAAGAGAAAATCGGTGAAGTTCATGATGCTCTTCTGGATGAAAATGGTCGTTTCCGGTATCTAGTCATTGATACAGGCTTCTGGATCTTTGGTAAAAATGTCTTGTTACCTGTAGGTTATGCCCAGATGGACTATGATCGTCATCGGGTTTATGTGATCGGTATGACAAAAGCGCAAGCCGAAAGCTTACCGGAATATCATGACAACATGACTGTTGACTACGACTACGAAGAACGAGTCCGGAACGTCTACCGACCAATGGCGGCTAATCGCTCGGCAGGAGCAACATCGGCTCAGGCGAAAACCTCTGATCGCGACACCTACAGCTATGATCATGAGCCTGAACTCTACACCACTACTGAGCAGGATCATAAAAATCTCAAGCTGTATGAAGAGAAACTAATTGCCAACAAAGACCGTTACAAGAGCGGTGAAGTTACCCTGGGTAAGCATGTGGAATCTGAAACAGCTCAGGTATCAGTTCCTGTAGAAAAAGAACGGGTCGTAATTGAGCGAAACAGTCCCTCAGAAGCCCGCGAAGTTCAACCAGGTACTGCTGATTTCCACGACGGTGAAGTTGCGCGTGTGGAAGTTTATGAAGAAGCAGCAAATATCGAGAAGAAAGCCTTTGTTCGGGAAGAAGTGGGTGTCAAGAAAGAAGTTAAGCGTGACACCGTAGATGCCAAAGAAAAGGTTCGCCGCGAAGAATTAGAAGTCAATGTAGATGGCAATCCTGTAGTCAAGGGTCGTCGGTAGAATTCTGAAAGCCATTGAATTTCACTGATTTAAATGAATTGGTGGATACGGGGGTGGGCAATGCCCACCCTACTAGGCTGGCAAGCTTAAAGTTGTGGGTAAAATTTTTGCTGTTAATTCGGAAAAAGCTATGGATGCTGAAGAGATAGTGAATAGTGATCTAGAACAGTCTGATCAGACATCAGAGATAGTCGAAGAAGACATGATTCGCTTGCTAGAAGAAAAGTTAGTCGTTAACCGCAGTAAGCAGAAAGTCGGTGAAGTTGTCGTTCGCAAAGAAATTGAAACTCGTGTGGTAGAAGTTCCTGTACGGCGGGAAAAATTAATTGTTGAACAAGTTGGTGAAGAACCGAAACAATTGGCAGAAATTGATTTAGGGAAGGGGCAAGTTACAGGTGTTCCTGATAGTGTAGAGACGAGTCTACCGACAACGAATACTGTCAACGGTGAATTTGTTTCACCTAAAGCAGCCAGCGATCTTTTAGCCGCGATCGCGCTGCAAGATAATCACGGCTGTGTTAACGTGCGTGTAGAGCTAGTGGTGGACAATCCAGAGCTTCAGGAAACGTACCAACAGATGTTTGATCGCTGTCGTGGGAGTAAATAGAAAGCAGGGGAAGCTGGGAGAGAGGAGGAAGATGGGGAAGATAAGGGAGCATAAGACATAAGACATCTCTGCCTTTGACTTTTATTGTACCTACCTACTTATTAGATGACCCACTAAACCAAAATGGTCAGATGGGAAAACATTAGGACAATCAGGGAAAATAGGTTTTAATCCCAGGCGTTCAATGGATTCTGGCTGCCAACTTTGGGAAGCAGAACGGAGTAAGATGCGGTCAAAGCGGACTTTTTTATGTTTCTGTTTTTGCTGTAACCTCATTAAGTTAATATCCGTATCTTCAGTATAGCCCGGTTCATCACCTCTCAGAACTGCCCACATATCTTGATAGCGAGGGTCAAGATTACGGTTCTCGCTTTTCCAAGATGAGCAAAAATTAAAGTCACCCATGAGTACAGCATGATCGGCGTGTTCCAAGAGGGGAAAGATATCAGCAAGTTGTATGGTGCGGATGGATGCAAATTTCTTCTTGCTTTCTAAATGAACCGTAGCAATATTAAAATTTTGCCCATTAAGCTGCAATTCAGCACAGAGGAATTTGCGGCTCATTTGACTGATCAGGTCACAGAAAAATAACCGATCTATAGGAAGCTTTGACAGCAAGAGAACGCCATAAGGATTTACTGTTACTCCTGTAGTGTCGGAACTATAGTAATTCTTTCTAACCCAGTCTTGCTCTAAAATTAGTTTGAGAGAGGTTGGCGTAACCTCTTGCAACGCGATCGCGTCAGCATCACAGTCTTGAATAAGCTTCAGTATAGCTTCGTGGCGTTGTTGACGATGATAGTCGGAAAACCAGATATTATAGGTGACCAGTGTTAGTTCACTGATATTTGTGTCACTGACAACATCGGTTGATTGAGTCCAAGCTTGTTTTTCGGGATTAAACCTCTTCGGGTTGAGTTCTTGTAGGTCTGGAGGAATCGGAGGCTTGGTCATAAACTGTTTTCGAGTTAATTACTATTAAGTTTAAGAGTAAGGATTTCCTTTCGTCAATAAACAGGGATTGCTGCTGATAACCGCAAAAAAAGCCACCCTATTTGCCGGATAAATGATCAACCCGGAGCACTTTTTTCCAGATTTCTGCTAGTCTTGGTGTCTTCGGTTACAATGGTCGCGGTAAATCTGTAGGAAAATAGGTGTTCAAAACACGACCAGGCAAAACTCTGTCTGTGGATAAGACAAATTCATGAAACCCCGAATCATCGTTTGTGGCTTGGGTCGCACTGGCTATCAAATTTTCTCACTATTAAAGCAACAGGGAGCCTCTGTTGTCGGAATTAGCGATCGCCTGGTTCCGGGTAACTGCCAGGATCTGATTATCGGCGATTTTCGTGCAGCCGCCACCCTACTCGCCGCTGGAATTCAGGAGGCGCAAACCCTAGTTATCACCTCTAGCGATGATGCCTTGAATCTGGCTATTCTCACCCAAGCCCGAGTCCTTAATCCTCGGATTCGGATTATTAGTCGGCTATTTAACAACAGCTTAGGCGATCGCTTGGATCAGATTTTGCCCAATCATGTCAGTCTCAGTGTCGCCGCATTAGCCGCCCCGGTGTTTGCCTTTGCTGCGATGGGGAATCAAGCCATTGGACAACTTCGACTATTCAATCAAACGTGGCCCATTCACGAAGAATACATCCATGACTCTCATCCCTGGAACGGGCGTCAGTTGAGTGAGTTGTGGGAAGATCGATCGCGGATGTTGATCTATTATCGACCCGTCCAAGGGCAGGTGAGTTTGGTGTCAGCCGTTGTGCAAGGGCGAACCTTACAATCTGGCGATCGCATAATTGTTGGCACTCAACCCAATATCCGCAGCCGTCGGGGTTCTTGGCTACGCCGACTGTTTAAAGTGCTCACTAACCTGCGACAGTTCCAGCACCACGGTCAACCCATTCTCGCCGGAACTCTCGCCCTACTCCTAACCATTTTCATCGCCACACTCACTTATGTTAGCGTTCAGTTGAATACCTCAATCGTTGACGCTCTCTATTTTTCCGTGGGTATGATTACCGGGGCTGGCGGGAAAGAAGAAGTGGCAGAATTAGCACCTGATAGCATCAAAATTTTTACGGCGGTGATGATGTTAGTTGGGGCAGGTGTAATTGGGATTTGTTACGCCCTACTCAACGATTTTATTTTAGGTACTCGTTTTAATCAATTTTTGGATGCTGCCCGTGTTCCCAGTCGCCATCATTATATTGTTTGTGGCTTGGGGGGTATTGGTGTCCAGATAATTAATCAACTGCATAGTCATGGCTATGACGTGGTTGTCATTGAACCCGATACCCACAATCGATTTCTCGGTGTTGCCCGTTCCTTGGGAATCCCCGTGATTATCGGTGATGCGAGTTTAGCGACCCATTTAAAAGCGGCGAATATCCATACAGCGGAAGCCTTATTAGCTGTAACCAGTAGCGATATGACCAATGTCGAGATTAGTTTAAGTGCCAAAGCATTAACGCCCAATTTACCCATCGTGGTGCGAAATCATGACCCCCAATTTGCCCGAGGAGTGCAGCAAGTTTTTAATTTTGAGGTGGTACTCAGCCCCACCGAATTAGCCACACCTGCCTTTGCCGCCGCCGCCTTAGGTGGGCGTATTTTAGGGAATGGCATGACCGGCGATACGCTTTGGGTAGCGTTAGCAACAACGATTACATTGAAGCATCCGTTCTGTGGACGGCGGGTGAAAGATTTAACCCTAGATATTGAGTTTGTTCCTCTATATATTGAAACCCGACATCAAAAGCTTCACGGTCGAGATTTATTGGAAACAGCGTTAGCGGCAGGTGATGTTTTATACTTGACCATGCCAGCGTCACAATTAGAACAATTGTGGCGAGTTACACCGTCTCAGTTATTGGCGAGTTGAATCTGGGAAAACTGTAGGGGCTCACTTTCACTACTATCGTTTCTTATCTCACAAGGGATGTGACTAAACCCGCCAAAATCTAAGGCTAAAGATCCCCAAGCTGAAGAGCAAGCTTCTAAGAAAGATCCAGCAACCATTCCGGAAGCCCAAGGTGAAAACAAGCGTGTAGAAGGCGATCCGAACCAAGGAACCGACTCTCGTTAATAGTTTTCCGGATTGGCTAGATTTGGAAACAGCGTGACATCCTCCCACACTAACCCTAAACGGGTATAGTGTGGGCTTCCTTTGTCGTAGTCAAAAGGCTACGCTTGGGGCGTTTTATAGTGGGGAATATGCCCAGCCCCACTCTCTTGATATTGATCGCCGCGTTCCAATCTCTGTCTAGAATCAATCCACACAAACACTC
>NZ_JAVJNP010000048.1:0-81622 GCF_040217205.1 Coleofasciculus sp. A1-SPW-01
TACTGACTTGGACTACACAATTGCGCTCAGTCCCGCCAGATCGTGACGCGATCGCACAATGTTTAAGAAAGATGTGGGTAATGCATAGCACGCCGGGGAGAGGGGAGCAAGAAAGGTGTTATATTCCAATTCCCCTTCTCCCTTGATGGGAGAAGGGGTTAGGGGATGAGGGTGAAATGCTCGCCCTGTATTAGTTTTCTACCTTAAGTTGACACCAATGCAAGCCTTGCACCCCTACAGTCGGGTGTAACATTAGCACTTGAGTCCGCTATCATAGCGGTTTTTTCTAGACGTTTTAGGCAACGTCTTTACTGTAGCCATTGCCTGTTTTACCAAGGACTTCCGACTAACGTAAATGCACTCCAATAATACGGATGAGTGAGTTCTTTATCTGGTAATTCAGCCAACTGAGGGGGTAAAGGAATGGTAAAATTCGGCGTAATTAGTTGACCCTTTTCAATTCGCACTTCACCCCGAATCATCGCTAACTGTGTTTGTCGTCGTTCCCGCCTCACCCCCGAAGAGTAAATTACTGTAATTAGGGACAGTCGCATCTAGGAAAATGTAGTGGTTAGCATCCGTTGGATTAGCGGCAAACCGGGTAACAGTAGGGGCGCTGTATTCCCCGTTATCGGTGCGAATCAGGGTTTCGGGGGACCGATGGGGTTAACCTGATTCGCCGCCGCCAGATGGACTTGATTGCCTTCAACTTGACCCGCAATCGTCACATTACCTGCCGTATCTAGGGGACTGTTGGTATCTGTTAACCTGAGTTCATCGTTGGCATCAACACTGATTCCTGTGTCGTCTTGCAGATTGGAACCTGTGAGTAACCGGGCTAAATCTGTCGCCTGAATCCCACTCTCCAAATCAGCCGGACTAATTTCTAAACCCAACACCATCCCCGCTTGGTTAATCCTGACGGTTCTATTTTCAGGTACAGCCGTAATCGTAATCGTCCCATTAGCAGTGCTGAGGGTTCCAGTATTAATCACACTGCTACCGATGAGTGCCAAATTTCCCTGGTTCAGTTCAACTTCAGCCGCGTTGACGATACTGCCATTATCACCTGTAAAAACAAATGTATTCGGCGCACCCAACAGATTTTGATAGTTAACATTACCTGTCGCCGGAAAGAAGCCACTCTCAAAACCAATGGCGTCGGCGGTGGTGACGGTTAAACTGCCAGGAATGTTAAAACTTGCCCCACCTAGTACAAGAAGGCAGCAGGCAGAAAGCAGAAGGGAAGGAGCTTTTGTTGCAAGGAAGAAGGATATTACGGTTATTTTGGCGGACATGATATAAGCCGTAAACCAACACCGAAAGCACTTAAGGCGAGCAAACCAAGAATGGCGCTGGGTTCAGGAACGGTTTCGACTTCCACTTGGAAACTCACTTGTTGGGAATTGAATCCGCCGAGTTTGAAGGTGTCATCGAAAACCGGAAACGAGGGGTCAAAAAGATCAATGCTTTTTTCAAAAAGGGGTCCGACTGACTGATTCCCCAGAAACGGAATATTGAGTCCAAATTTGCCCACCAGTACGTCGAGATCAAAATCAAATCCTAAATGGGTGGTGTTTTGGAAGAGAGCATCAAAGTCAATCACCGCATCAATATCTAGAAGATTGCCTACCTGATTGGGTATGGTGATAGCGATATCTTCACCAATGTTAAATGGAACTGAAGTGCCATCTTCAAGAAGGAGGAGGGCGGGTAAGGTTCCGGTTAAAGAAAACTGCTGCAATACGGATAAAGCGACGGCGGCTTCGGCATCTAAAAGGTTGTAGTTGAAGTCTACACCTAAACCAATGGATTTACTGTTTTCTAGGGGCGGTAAACCGAGTAATTGAGTGGCAAGCAAGTCTAAATCTAGGGCACCATCAACAAATTGATCATCTCCGGTGGCGGTGAGTTGGTTGGTATCGGATACTGTTCCGGTGGTACTGACATTGGGGAAATGGGCATCAATATTACCAAAGGAACCATTGATATCTAGGGTCAAATCGTTGGTGTCAAAACGGATCAGATTTTGGCTGCCGCTTTTGTTGAAGCTAAAATCTAGGATGCTGCCGGGATCAACGTTGAGGGCGGCGGCTAGGTCGAAAATTACGTCTAGGTTATAGGCAGCGTGGGGACTGGTTGTGGTGAATGTGGCATCTGGGTTAAAGGAGAATCCGGATTGCAGGTTGAAGGTTTGACCGGGTTTTAGGGGTGCGTCGGGGAGGAGAAAGAATAAGTCTACGGGAATGAAGGCATCGACGGCGCCACTGTTTAGGGTTAGGGTGCTTTGTAATTCGATATTGCCACGAGTGCTGGCGTCGAATCCGACACGGGGATCACTGCCAAATGGGTTGGGAATTTTGTATCCTTTGTTGACGGATTCGTTCCAGTCAAGTTCGAGGGAGCGATTGTCGGTTAGGGTAAAGGCTTCTCCGCTATCCCAGATGTTTTGATGGGATGTGGTGAATTCTATGTCAAAGTTGAGGGTTGTGGCAGGGGTGGGGGTGGATAGATTTAGGATGGCGGTTGTGGTAAGGGTGGCTGATGTGATGATTTTGGGTAGGGTTTTCATGGTTGGATTCCTTTATTTTAGGGTTTGTTGTTTATTGCAGAAGTTTGATTTTAAACGCAGAGGTACGCAGAGGTTTACGCAGAGGTACGCAGAGGGGTTGAGGGTGAGAAGATAAGGGTTTCTGGGGAATATAGAGGACACAGAGGGGTTTGTGGTTGGGGGATGGAGGTTTAGGGGCTGCCGATTAGGGTGAAGCCTGCCCAGTAATATGGGTGGGAGAGGGTTGGGTTTTTTGTGTTTTCGGATAGGGATGGGGGGGTGAGTTTGGTGGATGCGAGGTGGATGTTTCCTTGTAATATGGCGAGTTGGGCTTGTCTGAGGGCTTCGGCTTTGACGGTGATTGGGTCTTGACTGAGTTGGTGGTAGAATTCGCTCATGAAGGTGAGGGTGCCAACGTCGTTGACGCGCCATAGACTGGCAAGGGCGGATTGGACTCCGGCGCTGACGGTTAGTCCGGCAAATCCCATTTCGTTGTCTTTATTGCCGACGGCGGTTTCACAGGCGCTGAGGACGAGGAGTTGTACGGTGGGTGGGGCATACCATTCGGCTTGGCGGAGTTCGTCTAGGCTGACTTGGTGGTTCCAGAATTGAATGTAGGGGTTTTTGGTGCTAGATGTGGGAAAGGATGCATGGGTGGCGAGGTGAACGATGTCAAATCGGTTGTGTTGGCGTTGATAGCGGAGATTTTCGAGTCGAAATTGTTCGTTGAGGAAGGCGGTTCCTTGCCAAAGTTGTTCGGTGATTAGGGATAGTTCGATTGGGACGCTGGGTAAGGGTTTGAGATGGGTTTGGGGAAATTCGGAGGCACCCATGGCGAGGACGAGGCTGTCTTTTAAGGTGCGGTTTGGGGTATCGGTGAGGCTGATGCTGGGAATGCTGGCGATGCTATAGTTTTCGATTAGAAATTGGTTGCCGTCATGGAGGGCGGCGAGGGGAATTAGCCGGAGTTCGGCGTCGAGGGAGAAGAGTAGGGTTTGGATTTGTTGGCGTTTGAGTTCAGATTCTAGGGGTTGAATTAGCCATTTATAGAGTTGTTGGGCGAGGGGTTTGTAGCTGTCGGTTTGGCTGTTTTGGATGTCTCGGATTTCATAGCGAAATTCTTTGGCGACTTTTTCGAGTTCGCTGTGGGGTATGTCGAGGCTTTTGTAGATGGGTTGACTATTGGGGGTGAGTAATATTAAGTCGAGTTGGTCAAGGGTTGGGGGGATTAAGACATAAATGACGGCGGGTTTGTGTCCGGTTTGTTGTTGGATTTGGCTTAAGCGTTCTCGGATATTGGCGGCGGTGAGGGTGGTGAAGGTGAAGTTTTTGCCGAAGTGCTGTTCAAATTCGTTTTTGCGGAGTTGTTCAATGTTGAAGATGGCGTCTTCAAGTTGTGCTTGCTCAAGGGATTGGCGGACGAAGATGTAGTCGGAAAAGAGGGAACCGGTATTGATTTGATTGGCATCAAGTTCGATGATTCCATCTTGACCTTTTCGTGATTCGGCATTAATGAAGCCAGTGGTAATGGCATTTATGGCGGTAATGCTGACATTTCCAGCATTGCCTATGTTGGTGGAGGCGTTTAGGTTTTGGGTGGTAATGTTGTCTTGGCTGTTGAGGGTAATATTGCCACCATTTCCGTTATTACTGTTGGTATTGATGTTGTTTGTGGTCAGGTTTTCGGTGGCGTTTCCGGTGACGTTTCCGCCATTTCCAGTAATTTCGACAGCGGTGTTGAGGTTGTCGGTGGTAATCTGATTGCCGTTTAAGTCGATGTCGCCGCCGTTTCCTTGTAGTCCCACTCTGGTATCGACCGAATCTGTTGTGATATCTCCGTTGTTTGCATTCGCTGTGAATTGTCCTCCGTTTCCTTGAGTGGTGTTAGATATGACGGCGGTATTGTCACTAATGGAAATTTTTTTAGTGGGTGGGTTTGGTGCAGGATTATCTGGAGTTTCGACGGCAGGAGTTTGGGGATTATTGGATGTATTGGGTGGCGTAACTTCTGTGCTTATCTCTGAACCAATAATGGTGATTTTTCCGGTAATTGATGAGAATAATGCTTTAAGTTCAGGATAAGTCGTCGTGGACATTGGAGTGGGAGTTACTGTAATGGAGGCATTGGTATTACAGTCGATGGCTAAAATACCTCCAGAACCACATGATCCGGATAGAAATTTAAACAAAGCGCCACCAGAAATTGTGATATTGCCTCCTGTTTTTAGGGTAATGTCTCCCGCGTCACCAAACGTTGTGGAAGAAATCAGGGTTCCCAGGTTTATGTCTTCTCCGGCTTCTAGGAAAATTGAGCCCCCATCGCCAATAATGGCGTGAGAATCTATTGTGCCTAGGATGTCAATTTTGCCACCAGCTCTTAAGCTGACAGCTCCCCCATTACCTCGATCAATGGAGCGAGAGTAAATATATCCATCTCGATCATCCGGATAATCGTCAATTAATTGAATAATATCACCACCTGCTGTTAAGCTGACTTCTCCTCCATTAAAATCACCACCAGTCCAAATTTGACGAGTTGTAATATTGCCACCTGCGGTTAAGCGGGCTGATCCTCCATTCCCATTTTCACTTTGGGCATCGACTGTATTGGGTGTAATGTTACCACCTGCTCTTAAGGTGATATCGCCCCCATCTTTTTGAGCTCTAGCGTAGAGGTTACTTGTGATGATGTTGTCACCTGCGATGAAGGTGATATCACCGCCATATATTGGTAAGAGACCGGAAGTGGAAAAATTGACTTTATCTGTAATAATATTACCCGCAGTCGTAATATATACAGAACCACCATGACTATTGTTGAAAGACTTGTCAATAGTGTCAAGATGACCAAAACTTACGACATCACCGGGTTCTATGGGTACACTCGAACCGATTAATTGCACTAATTTTTCAGATATGGGAAAGTTAGAACTGATTAACTGGACGTTACCTTCTGAATTAACGGTTAAGCCTGTCTCTACTGGGTTATTTCCCGTCAGCAAGGTTGATAAGTCTAGGGGTGTAAAGGGTAGCACTACGCCTTGTTCATCCCGTGGGGGTTCGATTTCTAAACTTAATAATTGGTTGGGTTGACTAATTCTGATGAGGTTTTTTCCAGGGACAGCCGCAATCACCAGGTTTCCTGCTGGTGTTGTTAATTT
The DNA here is from genome assembly GCF_040217205.1 of Coleofasciculus sp. A1-SPW-01. Lineage (NCBI taxonomy): Bacteria > Bacillati > Cyanobacteriota > Cyanophyceae > Coleofasciculales > Coleofasciculaceae > Coleofasciculus > Coleofasciculus sp. A1-SPW-01. The sequence goes on from NZ_JAVJNP010000048.1 coordinate 5,713, forward strand.
TCCAGTGCTGATAATTGTGCCACCGAGTAAGGTTAAATCGCTACCTGGTTCTAGGGTTAAATCGGCGGCGTTGATAATGCTTCCGGGTTGTGATATGTCAAAGGCAAAGGTATTGGGATTGCCGATTAAGTTCTGATAGTTGTTGGTGCCAAAGGCATTAAACCATCCGTTATCAAAACCAATTCCTGTGGCGGTGGTGGCGGTGAAGTCGGCGGGGAGGTTTAAACTGGCGTTGGCACCCAATATGATTCCGGCGGGGTTGATTAAGTATAAGTTGGAATTGCCGCCGGTTATTTGTAGGATGCCGTTAATCATGGAGGGATCTTCGCCAACGACTCGCCCTAGGATATTGCGAATTTGGGAATCGGATATGAAGTTGGCGATTTGATTTTCGGAGAGTCCAAATTGTTGAAAGCTGTGGAAGAGGTTGGCGCGATTATTGGAATAGGTGCCGCCTTGGATGTTGAAGGTGTTGCTGTTTTGGGTGACGGTTGTATTGGTGCTGTTTGGTTCGGGGATAATGGGTTGGGCTTGTAGGGTTGGGTGGTTTAGGTTGATGGCGAAAAAGGTTAGGAGGAGGGGGGGGATTTGTGTTTTGTTCATTGTTTTTTGGTGTGTTGATGGTGTGTTTTTTTAACGCAGAGGTACGCAGAGGTTTACGCAGAGGTACGCAGAGGGGTTTAGGGGTGAGAGATGAGGGTTTAGGGGGGGGAATATAGAGGACACAGAGGGGTTAATGGTGAGAGGATGAATGATGAATGACAAATGACAAATGATGAATGATGAATGATTATTGATTAGTTAGGGTTTCTAGTTGATGATTGAGTTGATTGATTTGTTGGCTGTTGTTTAGGGTTTGGTAGTGGGATAGGGCTTGGTTTAGATGGGTTATGGCTTTTTCGGTTTCGTGGAGGGCGGTGTAGAGGTGGGCGAGTTTCAGGGTGGCGAGGGCTTGTTCTTCGATGTTGTCGGGGGTGGCGAGTTTTAGGGCTTGTTGGTAATGGGTTTCGGCTAGGTTGGTGAGTCCAATTTGTTGATAGAGGGTTCCGAGTTGGCGATGGGTGGCTGGAGTTGGAGTGGTTTGTTGGATGAGGTTTTCTAGGGTTTGGATGGCTTTGGCTTTGAGGTTGTGTTGATTGTATAAGTAAGCTAAGGATAGGGCTTTGGCTTCGGGGTTTAGGTTCCAGGAGTTGAGTTGGTTGATAGCGGTTTGCAGCTGTTGGCGCTGATGGGAGTTGAGGGGTGTGAATCCGAGTTGAGAAGTGTTTTCGTCTATGGAGAGGGAACCGGTGTCGGCTTCGATTTTTAGGGTGTAATAAATGTCGGGTTTGAGGGGGAAGTCGCCACTGTAGGGGATGGCGGTGTCGCTGGTTTGGGTTTGCCATTGGTTTCCGCCACCGGAAACCTTGACGGTGTATTCAGTGGCGCCGGAGACGGGGTTCCAGCGGAGGAGGGGTTGGTCGCTGAGGATTTGGGTGCGGCGGGGACTGATAATGTAGGGTAGGCTGGGGTCGTTTCGGGCTAGTTCATCACCGCGTTCTGGACATTCGGTGATATCTTGAGTGCATTTGGCGTCTTGGTTGTCTTGGCTTTGGGGGGGACAGGTGTTCAGGCGGTTTTGATTATTTTTTAGGGACCAAAGGGTGAGGTTGCTACATTGAATGATGATTTCCCCGCCTTGGGCGGTTTGGAGTTCGTCTCCCGGATATAGGGGAGTACCGGGTGTGGGCTGGATGAGACTACCGGTGGCGCGTTTGAGGGTGACTTTACCCAGGGTTTGCAGGATTTGTCCGTTGGCTAGGGAACCAGATGTGGCGCTGGCTATGGGTATTTTCAATAGTTGTAAGCTGAGGCTGACTGTGGCGAGGAGGGGGATGACTGGGAGATGGGGAAGCTGTGTAGAGACGTAGCATGCTACGTCTGGGAGATGGGGGAGATGGTGGAGTTTCATGGTAGATTTTTCCCTGTTTTTGAGTCGGTTGGTGAAAATAAATTTAACTCTATTATGTTCTGTATATAGTCTTTTAACTGTTACATAATATGTCCGTTAAATCTCTGTGATTAACATTTCATTCTCCTACCCCAATCTGAACAATAAATCCGTGAAATCCGTGTGATTAACATTTCATCCTCCTATCCGAATCTGAACAATAAATCCGTGAAATCTGTGTTTTGATAATCCTCACCGATTTAAACGTTGATTTGCCCAACTGATACATTCATGTTGTTCGGGGATGCGATGTTGGGAGTAGTTGAGGGTGTTTTCCCAGGCGGTTTGGGCGGCTTGAGTTCTTTTGGTTTTATCTAAGATTTGGGCGAGGAGACAGTGGGAATGGGGACTGTTGGGTTCGAGTTGAATTGCCTGACGCAGGTTTTTTTCGGCGGCGATGAAATTTTCTTCTTTAAAGAGTATCCAACCCCGATTTTTTAAACAAGCGGCTTTTACGGCGTCGTAAGGAGTCAGTTCTAAACAGTGATGAATGGCGGATAATGCTGCCGGGTGGTTATTGTTGAGAATGGCGAGGCGGGCGACTTGGGCATAGCCTTCGGGGAGTCCCCGTTCGGCGGCGTTTTGATAGTGGGTAAAGGCACGATTGAAATCATTTTTTTTATCCCAAAAGTGCCCTAAATTGTAATGGGGACTGGCATAATTGTGGTCAATGAGGGTGGCAAGGTGGTAGTAAAATTCGGCGTTGGCTAGTTTTCCTTGCTTATAATTTTTTAATCCGAAACCGTTGACAATTTTGGCAATGTATGGGCTAAAACCGATAGCGCTAATTAGGCAAATAATGCCGGAAATCACGATAATTTTCGACCAATCACTTAATCTGGGGAGTTGTAAGTTGGGGAAAAGAAAGGGATTTTGGCTGGGGGGGGAAATTCCGGCTAAGTTATCCCAGGTGAGGGATTCGCTGACTAGGTTCTGACATAGGAGGGGAAGCCAACTGGCACAGGGAAATTCACTCTCCATCCCCTGTAATCGTTCCCTGGCTTCTCGAACGGCGAGATGGAAGGGTTGACCTTGGGCAAAGGCGGTGAGAAAGTATTTGAGAAAGGCTTGGGCAACTCTATCGGGAACTAATTCTCGCATGACTATCATTTGGGGAATTTGTAAGTCATCAAGATGCTGGGTTAATCCTAAACCGTCACAGGAGTTGAAGATGGCGAGTTTTAATCCACGTTGAACGGCTTTTTTTAGGGCGAACCAGAGTTGGTTCAGGGTCAGGTAATCGGTGGGGTTAATATAAATTCTACCGCTTTGGGCGATGGTTTCACTATGTCCGGCAAAAAAGATAATATCCCAGGCTTGTTCCCAAAGTTGGTCATTGATATCCTGGTGAGTGGCTTCAACTAAAAATGTGGTTTGGGCGTGGGGTAAGGTTTCCAGTAATTGGCGATCGCCTTCAATGTCTATCCCTTGGCTATGTCCTAAAATAGCTAGGATTTTTACCCCCGATTTGGGGTGAGATGAATTGGGAGAATGGGGGGGCTGAGAGTTGAGGGGAATGTGAGCAAATTCAGCTTGGGGATAATGGTCAAAAAAATCCCAGGTTTGCCAGGGAAGTTGCAGGAGTTGGCTGTCTTCGCTGCGGAGGAGGAATTGAATCGTGTCGTGGGGGGCGAGGTGTTCCCGTAATTGGAGATTGAGGTGATAAAATTCAGGAGAATCGAACCATTGGCGGATGCGATCGCGTAATTCGTTGGCAGAGGTAAGACAGTCCTGAATCTGTTGTTTTATTGACCCTTCATAGTTAACGGTGACGGTTTCTAGTTCTAATGTCCGGGAAGGTAATCCTAAAGGACGATAGGTTTGTTGCCAATGGTGGTTGAGGTGAGAGGCTAAGTCGGGATTTGGGGGTAAGGAACCGGTGATATCTAGTAAGGGAAGAGATGCATAGCCATCCGTATCCTGGATATCCTGAATGATTAGATGCACCGAATATCCTTGTTTAGCTAAATCGCCAATTGGTCTAAAAATGACTAATTTGGTCATTGGTTAAAACACTGATTTCACAGATTTATTGTTCAGATTGGGGTAGGGGGGTGAGAGGTTAGTCACACTGATGACACTGAGAGATTAGTGAGGTAGGGTGGGTGCAAGTTGTTCATTTGAATAGCCAAATTGAGTCCCATTACCCGCCCCTACAGGTTAAACTAAAAAGAATTCTGTCAGGCTGGCGTCACCTAAGGCTACTTGGATACTAAAGTTATCGCCGGAATCTGCTTTGAAACGCCATTGGATATGTTTGGTGCTTCTGGCTTCGGTTTGAATGACGGGTTTTCCGGCTTCGTCTAAGAGGATTACCTGGAGTTCTTGGGGAAGATAGAGGTGATTATCGGTAGGATAGACTTCGACACAAATCCTGATTTTGTCAGCGGTGATGGGAGTTAATCCCACGCACAATACTACCGACTCATCGACTTGTTTTAACTCCATAATTTTGCCCCGTTTTACCTCAGAGGTAGAGGATTCGGGTTGATTCAATTGAAGTCCAGAGGCGGTTCTAAAGTTAAAGGCGAGTTGAGTTGGGGGTGGTTTAAACAGGGTGTCTACAGTCTGCCATCCGGCTTCAATGAGATGATTCAGCCATTGACTTAAATGGACAGGTTCTGGATACTGGAGTTGATGGAGATATTTGAGGAATGCTTTCGGCGATCGCAACTGGGGAATGGCTAAGGCTTCACTTTCTAACGTTTCCTGAAATCCTAACAACAGTCCTAAATCTTGGGCGTCATCAATTTGCACCACCACATAGCCAATCCGATTTTCCTGGGCTTCTGGGGGAATATAACAGACGGGTTCGTCACGTTTCTGGGTATCGATACCCGGATGGTGCAGTTCCGACTGAGGATGTGACTCAATCCAGGGACGACATTCCAACTGCCCGATATTTGTTACTACTAAATCAGCCACATCAAAAAATAAACGTACCGTTGGATTCCAGCTATCCCCTGCACTTAAATCGGTGGGAATATCCAGAATTCGCAAATAGTTATTTACCAAACAAACGGCTAATGTATTGAAGTAAACTTGCTCGGCTTTGTCGGATGTTGGTTGCTGACTGGCAAACTGCTTTGCCCACAGTCGCGCCTGTCGGGTAATCGGTAAGGGAATGGATAAATTAGTTCGGGGTTGAGGGTTGCCAATCATGTTCGATTGCTCTGATTTGAAATAGGGAACAGGGGTGGGGCAGTTATAACAAATGACAATTGACAATTGACCAATGACAAATGACTAATCTGCTTCGATATACCCTTGGGAAACACCGAATTCTCGAAGTAGGGGTTTACAGCGACGGTTATAGAATTTGGGTAAATCTTTTGCCTCTGCTGGTGTTAAATTAAAGTGAGCCGCGATCGCCGACCAAGGGGTTTCAGCGGGAAATCGTTGCAGGAATAAGGTTTGAGCGTTAATCTCGCTACGTCTGCGAAAGCAGGTATTGCGTAATACGCCCTCGGGATCATGACGCACCCAGTTTAAGGTTTCCTGCCACATATCCAGAACCGGTTCAATATCAGGGTTGGCGGGACAATTCTGCCAAAAGTCTAGGGTTGGTTCCTCAGTAGTTTGGGAGGGAGATATCCGTCGCCGTCGCTGTCTGTATTTCTGATCTCGTAATCGTTTGAGTCGCTTTTTTAGTTCATCATTTAACCAGGTGATCACCTCCTTTACGGTTGAGTCATAGTCTTGGGGATGGTGACAGCAGTATTCCCACATCTGTTGCAGGGCGTCACTATACTCAGGCGTAGAGTCTTTCCAGAGTTTGCCAGATGTCATCACCAATCGATAAACCTCATCAAGGGTATCCCGACGTTGCCAACTTTTCAGGGGATGCTTGCAAGCGGCGGCGAGAAGCTGACGCAGGGTTTGATTGAGATGATCTGAAACCGGATGGGTTTGACTCCTGTCGGTTTCATGGGGTTGAGAATTTGGTGTTTGGGTGTCATCGGGATGCATAAACCAGACTGTTATGACACTGGAGATATCCTCCTATTTAGTTACACGGCTGATTTGAGGGTGTTTTCGCAGTATTGGGCAAAAAAATTTTTGGGGGTGGAAGTGCGAAAAGTGGGTTGCTGGAGACGAGTAACTATTAGAGGACATTATTCAACTTGGTTCATGGTTGATTGTTTAGGATTCGTTTACAACAGACATCAACCAGGGACAAGGGAATGTTTTGGATTACCCCCAGGTGCAACTATGGTACTGATTCGTGAACTCGTCCAAGAGGCTTTGACAACTGGGTATTTAACGGTTGAAGCCGAAGCCCAATTACGACAGCTATTGAGGAAAAAGTATGAATTGGCTGATTTTAATGCCTTCATAACATTACAGTATGCCGTTATGGTAGGTCGTGTCCAGCAAGAATCGCGAATACATCAACGAGATCATCCCATTTTGGTCAATTCGTAGGGGCGCACCGATGTGCATTGGTGTCAACTTAAGCCAAAACCCCCTCACCGAAAGCCCCTCACCCCCAGCCCCTCTCCCACCAGAGGAGAGGGGAGCAAGAGAATCAATTACCCTTCTATCCCATGGTTACTCCTCCCAAAAACTATCCTGTTGAGGCGAATTATAATCACTGGATTTGTCCAGATATTCGACCTTACTGGATACTTTATCACTTAAAAGACTCTCAGCAGGTTATGCTATATTCCGCTCACCATTATGCCCGATTTAGCTTCTCCTTAGCTGAAGGGTATGCCTTGCAATTCTTCACGGGACAGTTTACGCTCAAGCAAATTCAAACTCAATGTAACGCTGAATTTACCAACATCGAACCGAATTTAGTTGCCAATCTTATCCAAAAATTAATTAATTTCGGCATTCTCGAATCAAGTTGTCAATTTTCACCAACGGCGAACCCGATAGAACCCAAAGTCGAAGGTTCTGGGAAAAAAGCTCATACTTCAGCGTTACCCCAACTCAAATCCGGCGTGGAGTGGATTCGCCATCAGGATGGGTACTGGATACTCCGCAATAGTCAGGATATCACCTTTCTCCAAGTAAGCGATCGCGACTACAGGATTCTCTCTCAACTCCCGCACCTCCCACCCGGTAGTATTCCCGCCAACCGACTCAGAAAACTACTACATTTGCTTACCGTAACTGGGATGTTAGAAGGCACCACTCCCGCCAAACCCCAACGAGGCAAACTCACCCCCTTACACCTACTCTTTTTTCAAATTCCCCTATTTAATCCAGATGCTTGGCTAACTCGCCATATTCAGCTAATACACTGGATTTGGACAAAATCTGTGGCTATTTGTCTCGCTATTTTCCTCACTCTAGCTACGGCAATCGGACTCTCTCAAAAAGCCGAAATCCTCTATCACGGACAACAGCTTTGGACTTACCATAGTTCTGCCTTAATTCTACCCTTTATTCTCCTGTCATTACTAGTTGTTTCCTTACACGAACTTGGTCATGCCTTCACCCTTAAACATTATGGCGGTATTGTTCCCGAAATCGGCATCCTTTTAATGGGCTTCATGCCAGCCGCCTATACCAATACTAGCGACTCCTATTGTCTACCTCGTCCCCAAAGAATTCTCGTCGTTGCCGCTGGTATTCTCACCCAATTAATCATCGCTGCCCTTGCCTTATTCCTCTGGAATACTTCAGTTTCCAGCAGTTGGCTACACACCACCAGTTACCTATTATTAATTGCTGCTTTATTCACCATCGTCCTTAACCTCAATCCCCTGGCAAAATTTGATGGATATCACCTCGCCGTTGCCCTCACCGGAATTAATAACCTTCGCCGTCGTTCCCTCGCCCTCTATCATAATTTAATTCAGGGAAAACCCAGCGGCGAAACACCCAAAGATACCCTAATTCTTGCCATCTACGCCCCATTTAGTATCGCCTATCTCTGGTTTGTCTTCGGCTTTCTTCTCTTCAAACTAACCGACTGGATAATCACCTACATTCCCACCACCGCCCTAATTATTTTACTCCTGTGGGCAATCTATTTCTACTTCCCCCAATCTCCACCCCACCTTAATCGTCAGAATGCGAGTCAACATCACCAATCAGCTACCCCTTTAAACTAATCCAGCGACTCGCCCCCACACCCCAAAACCCTCTGCGCCCCTCTGCGCTTCCCTCTGCGTACCTCTGCGTTAAAAAACTATTAACCATGACACCCCAACCCCTAAAACTCGTCCCCCCAACCTCCAACTCTCAACCTACCCTAAACACACCCAAACAAAGGGCGTTTAAAAGTCATAAAACCCACCCCCATCAAAAAATTCCCTACAAACGCTTTCTTTTCCTCAGTGGTATCGGCATCACCCTCGGTTTAATCAGCCAAATTCCCATCTCTAACACCGTTCAAGCCGAAGCCCAACTCGAACCTCTACCCAACTCCCATCAAATCATTTATGCCGAAATATCTGGCACTATCACCGAACTCTTTGTTCAACCCAATCAACCCATCAACTCTGGACAACCCATCGCCATGATTTCCACAGATGACTTAAGCCGAGATATTGCCAACACCCAAGCAAAATTAGCCGAAACCCAGTCTAGTTTTAAATCTGCTTCTATCCAACTCACTCCCCTTAAATCTCAACTCCACGAAGCCCAGACTAAAGAAGCCAGTTTACGTCGGCAACTTCAACAACAACGCCAAGAACTTGCCAAAATTACCGGAAACACCGCCCCTGAAATTAACCGCTTATCCCAACAAATCTTAGCCCTTCAAAGTACAATTAACGGATTACACCATCAAATTAATGGCGATAAAACCAATCTCACTATTTTAGAAGAAAAAATCAACACGTATCAATCTCTTGTTGAAGCAGGTGTCATTGCCAAAACCCAAGTGAATGACTTACAAATGAAAGCCGAAAGCCTGAAAGCGAATATCGGGTTTAAGGAGAGTGAGGTTCAGGAGTATCAACGACAAATTGCGGCAAAACAAGCGGAGATCGACATTATTGTCAAGCAAAAGCAAGATGATTTAAAACAGGGAGAAGATCAGTTAAAAACCCTGGTAACTGAACGCCAAACCGCCGCCCTAGCGTTGGAGGCAGCAGAGGTGAGTGTGGCGAGTCAAGTTCCGTTACTGAATACGCTGCAAACTGAATTGAATCGCCAGCAACAAAAACAAGAGACACATCAAGTGATTCAGGCTAAGGTATCTGGATTTGTGATTAGTCAAGATTTCCAGAAACTATTGGGGAAAAAGATGCAGCCTGGGGAACCCATTTTGGAGATTGCTGATTTGGGTAAATTGGTAGCAATTATTGAGGTAAATCAAGCGGATTCAGATGTTGTGCAAGAGGGGGCGGCGGTGACGTTTCATCCACTGGAACCGGGTTTTTCGGCGTATCAGACTCGGATTATGAAACGGGATTTGGTGATGCAGCCAGATGTGTCTGGACAACGGCAGTTATTGCAGGTTCGGGCGGTGATTGAGAATCCGGATTATAAGTTGGTTCCGGGGGCGAAGGTTTATGCGGAAATTGAGTCGGAAAGGTTGCTGCTTTATGAGAAGGTTTGGCGGGAGTTGGTTAAGGTTTTTCAGGTTTGTAAGTATGGCGTGTGTTAGGGGGTATTGGTTGGGTGTGTAGGGGCGGGTTTTACGACTATCGTTTCTGATTTTACCTAGATGCTACTAAACCTGCCCCCTAATGTTGATGGATGTGTTTTATGTTTTGGTAATTGGCTTTTTTTAACGCAGAGGGCGCAGAGGTAAGCGCAGAGGTTCGCAGAGGGGGTTTGAGGTGGGAGGATTATTGTTTGTAAGTTCGACCAGATTTAACTAAAGTTGCCTCCGGAATGGTTTCGGATAATTAATAATTATTGGAAGGAGTTTTATTATGTCTCGGAAATTATCAAATAAAGAGTCTGAAAAAACGTTTATTTTAGAACCGATTTTGACCCGCAGTGGGTTGATGGATGGTACGGATGATTTTTTGGATACGGATGGGTTGGAGGATTTACCGATTGATTTGTTTGAGGGGGAATCTGGACAATTTGGGGCTGATTCTACGGCGCTAGAGTTTACGGATTTGCCTGAATCTGTCGTTGATCAGGAAGTTGGCGATCGCGAACCGGATTTTGATACGTTAGATGGTATGGCGGGAGGGGTTTCTCCTTTTGAATCGGGTGTGTTTACGGTGGGAGAAAGGGGGGAGGTTACAGTTGATTTCTTGTTTGATGGTGGCGGATATCAAGGGGATTTGGCTGTCTTTAGTCTGGAGGGAATGGAGGAGTTTGTACCGGGTTCAACGGCGTTTATTCGGGAAGCGGCGAGTCGGGCGTTGAGTGATTCGGAGTTGGGGTATGTTGTGATTCGTGATCCGGTGGAAGGGGCGGCGTTTTCTGGTGAGTTGGGGGAAGCGGATACTAATTTTGGGGAATATCTGGGGGCGAAGACATTTAAGATGCGCCCTGGAGATGAGTTTGGCTTGATGTTGGTTCCCAATGGTACGGTAGAACAGGTATGGGATAATCCGGATAGTGAGGGTGCTATTCGTCCTCTATTTTCTTTGGCGACGGCGAATCCAGAGGATGGGTTTCATGTCGGGCAAATTGCGGATGTGACGGGGGATGGACATACTTTTGTCATGGAGGATTTGCGGGTTGATGAATGGACGGATAAGGATTATAATGATTTAGTTTTTCAAGTTACTGGGGCGACGGGAAGGGCGGTTGATTTAGATACCGTTATTAATCCGGATTTGGATTGGCGCACAACAGAGTTAGGTCAGGCTATTTTAACTCAGGCTGAGTCTGACTATCAAGCTAGTTTACTCCCGGAAATTCCTGATCCGGGTACGATAGAACTTATTGATCAAATTGACGATATTACGTTAACACCAGAACAGCCTACCGCGACGATTGATTTGGCGACGGTGTTTGCCGATACTGGGGCGTCTGGCTTGCAGTTTGAGATTGTGGAGGGGAATGGTGAGGCACTCGCGATCGCACTCGATAATTCTACACTTTATCTTACCGCAGGACAAGAGAATTGGTCGGGTTCGCTGGCAATTCGGGCGCTGAATTCAGCGGGGGATTCTTTGACTCATCAGTTTACGGTAACTACAAGTCAGTTGACGCCGGAATCGACTCAGGTTTTGAATGATTCCCTGACGGAATTAAATGGAATTCTGGCGGCGCATTCGGGTGATTTAATCGCAGGGTTGGATAGTCTAGAGGATGATAGTGTCATTTTACAACTGGAAACCCTGGTTGAGGAAAATCCGAGTATTCTTAACTTAATTTTCCAACCGGAATCTTTAGCCAAAATTGGGATAACGGCGGATACGACTCACTTACGCCCGGTGTTAGAAAGTCCAGAGTTGGCGAGGGATATGGGATTACCTGTATCTCTGGGTGAGGCGTTGCGTCAACCGGATCAAGGGGCGATGGATTTGTTTCTGACAAATGCTCAGGATGCGATTGATTTGTTACCGGAAAATACGCCGCAACCGCCGGTGGGATTTATTGATTTTACTCAGGGACATCATATTAATCGGGTGATTGATACGTTTGCTACGGTTAACCCGGTGGCGGATTATCAAACCTTATCGGTTAGTAATGGAAACTGGCATAGTCAAGTGGTGCAATTTGTGGATCAAATTAAGGCTTCGGGGCGGAGTCAGGGGGTGTTAAATCTGAGTCTGGATTTATCTCAATTGGATGATATAGGTGAGACGACTCGGTATGAGTTGACGATACCTGAACAGGAGGCGATTCGCTATGCCCAGGATCATAATGTTTTATTGGTGGTGTCGGCGGGAAATACGGGGGGACAACTCTCTGCATTGGGGGCGGCGAGTGAGCAGTTTGATAATATTATTACTGTGGGGGCGGTGAATCAGTTTGAATCGAAAACGGATTACTCTGGCTATGGTGATGGGCTGAATTTAATGGCACCGGGGGGGCAATGGCAGGATGATCCGACTGCTTTTGTCGGTACGTCGAAATCGACGGCTTATGTTACGGCGGCGGCGTCTTTGGTTTGGGCGGCAAATCCAGGGTTAAATTATGCACAAGTAAAAGAGTTACTCTTGGAAACGGCGGTGGATTTGAATACGCCGGGATGGGATGAAAAAACTGGGTTTGGGGCGGTAGATGTTAAGGAGGCGATGAGTCGGGCGTTTTTAACCGAACCGGAGATGTATTTACCAAATTTATCTGATTTGCCCCTGACTTCTTTCTCTGGCAAGGGACGAGTTTTTACCCTGACTCGCCCCACTTCAGAAACAACTGAAACGGCGATTCAGTCTTTGGCTGATGTGCAGAAAACGCTGTTAAATCAGTGGCAGGTTTTGGCGGATTTAGGCAATCCGAGTTTGAGTTTAACTGAGTTAGAGGCTGAGGTTAAAGCGAAAATTCATACGGCGTTTGAGCAGTATCAGCAGGTGAATACCGCTGCTGAAATTAGCCGAAGTCAAGCCCAACAATGGGTAGAAGCGCTGACATTGGCGACGAGTCATTATCAAATTGAACAGTCTTGTCTCAATTCCCTGTTAACTCAACGGCAGGAATTGGAGACTCGGTTAACAGAATTGGGAACGCAAAAGGCGGCATTAGAGACAGATACTCAGGAACTATTGGCTTCTATTCGCCAGGAAATTGCTAAGGCTGAGGCGGATTTAGCTAAGGCAAAAACGAAATTGCTTAATCCCTTTGCCGATGTCGATGATCACCTAGAAACTAATCCTCAACCTTGGCAAGAGGCGGCAAACCAAGAAGCCCAAACCGCTCAAAGTTTCCAGGCGCAGGCGGCGATACAGGAGGCTGAAGCCCAGCGATATCAAGCAATTGCCGCTAGTATTAATCCCCGACGCTGGCAGGTAGTGAAGACAGAACGCGATCGCAGTGGGCGAACGAAGCAAGTCTGGGGCTGGGGAACTAATCAACAGTTACTTAAACAGCAGACTCAAGCCAAATGGCAAGGAGATGTGGCAGACAATAATTCCACTATTTTAATGCAGTTAAGTCAAGCCGCCCAGATCCAACAGGATAATTTAACTGACTATGGTGAGTTTTTAGCGGCGAGGAAAGATAGTCTCAGTTTTGATGGAGTAACCCTAGGTGATGTGACGACAATTATCCAATTTTTACAGCAACAAGCGGCTGAACAGGAGAAAGTTGTTCACCAGTATGCTCAACTGACTGCCATAGCTGAATCTCGGCGTCTGGAAAATCAACAGTTAGTCGATTGGCATAATTCTCAGATTAATCGCTGGGAGGTGATTGGTACAAAACGTAAGCGTTCGGGTAAAACGAAAAAGGTCTATGGTTGGGTTCATTATCCCGAACATATTCTCCCGCGTAAACAAGCCCAGCAATTAGCCAATCAAGCCGCCCAGGAAAAACAGGCATATCAACAGTTAACCGCCCAGGCACAACAGCAGTTAGATGGGTTGAATGAACAAATTCGTCAATTACAAGAACGGCGGCGGGATTGGGATGTTTTGAAACAGGGAATTGAGTATGAAATTGCCGCATCTGAATTACGACGGCAAGGGCAGACTGATTTACTGACACTCCATGAACCCGTACAGCAGCAGAAGTTGGATACCTTGCAGTTACAGATTCAGCAAACTGAAACAGAATTGAATCAGTTATTGCAGGAACAGTTACCGATTCAGCAAGAATTAACAGATAAAACTGAACAGCGGTTACAGGATACTCAGTCACAATGGCAAACCAGTCAGCAAGCCGCAGCTACGGCGCAAGATGAACGGCAAAATTTGTTGGAGTTATCGGGATTTTTGTTACCCTATCGTGAACGGTTAACGGCGATTCGTACTCAGAAGCAACGACTGGAGGATGAGAGAGTTGATGTACAGTTAATGATTCAGGAGTTAAGGAGTCAGTTGAGTCAAACGCCGAGTGAGAGTTTGAGTCAGCAGTTATCTGAGTGGCAGAATTATTTAGAGAGATTAAATCAGCGATTGGCTTGGGTAACTATACAGCAAGAACAGTTGGCATTGGCGGTGGCGGATTCGCCGGAACGGTTGGCGATTTCGGGGTTAATTCAGGAGTTAGCACCCTTGGCGATGGATGGGGTGTTTAATCCACAGACGATGGTGACGTTTCTGGAGTCTATTGAGGGGAGTGGGAGTCATTTCTTATCCGGGTTTGATCATTTAAGTCAGCGTCTAACGACGGCTAAGGCGGAAGCGGAGAAAACAGAAGAGTCGTTGTTAAGGCTTCAGGAAGCGTATCGAGAGTTGGGATTAACTCAGGCAGATTTGGTAGATAAACGGATTCCCGGAAAGGAAGAAGAGATTGGGGCAAACGAACAGGCAATTCTTTCTAGTAATAATCAGATTACTCAGACTCAAGCACAACTGACAATACTGGCAGATGAGTTATCCCAAATTCGTGCAACTCAAGCCCAGTTTGTAGTAGCCACTTCAGTGGCTGCCGATGAAATCGCCTCTACTCAATCTCGGTTAACTGATGTTAACACTAAGATTGAGGCGAAGGATAATCAAATCCAGGAACAACAGGCTATTTTACAAGGGTATCAGAATCAAATTAACCAAGCCAATGCGACGGTTACTCAGTTTGAACAACAACGAAAACGGCATCAGAATGCAGCAAATTATTGGCATAGTCAGATTCGCAGGAATAAGGATGGCAGGGTTATTAATCCCCAGGCAGTTATTAATCGAAATGCCGCACAAGCCGCCGCCAATAACGCTGCTAAACAACGAGATACTGCCCAAGTTAAAGCGCGACAACTCACCGCAACCCTCCAGCCGAAAATAGCTGCCACAACCCAAAGGATTGCTACCCTAAACCAAGCCAAACAACCTTTCCTTACCCAGAAACAGGCAATTGAAACCGAACTTGCCAGTCAAACCCAGAAATTAAACCAACTACAGCAACAATTCCAAGAGATTACGGCAACCGAAACGACTAAACAAGCCCAAATTCAACAACAACAGCAGCGCTTATCTGACTTAACTCGCCAACGTCAAACTCAACAGCAGCAACGGCAAACCTTACTCAATGAATTAGCCAATCTGAATCAACAGCAAGCTGATATCGAACGCCAACTCATCGATAAATACCGCCAGATTGAATTAACTGAGAACTACCTATCCCAAATTAACGCTGAAATCACCCGCCTGGAACATCGCTTCGACTTACTCAACCAGGCGGGTATCTTAGAACAAGAGTATCAGGATCATTGGGATGAATTCCAACAAGCGATTACTACCCAAACCACTGCCCAAACTGCCTTATCTGCTATTCGTGAAGCCGGAAAATCGGATCGGGAATTATTGGCTAATTTACAAACTCAACTCAGCCAGGTTAATACTACCCTGACAGAAGCCCAAACCTTACAGGAATCCATTGGCGACAGTCAAGCTAATGTAGAACTCATTAAGTTACAACTAGAAAACCAAAACCTCCTCCTCACCAGTTTAAGTGAACGAGATACTCCCCTAGCCACTCAACAGGCATACTATTTAAATCAAGCCCAAACCCATTTACAAAAAATGTGGTATTGGAATGGGAAAACATACACCTATAATGCGGGTGAAGCCGCCGCCTATCGTACCAATTTACAACAAGCTTCGTTTATTGCATATCAACGGAATAAAGCATGGCAACAGCGTCAAGATACACTGACGCGAATCAACGAACTCAAGGAACAAATTACGGCAGAAAATGCTCAAATTAGTCGCCAAATGTCTCAACTGGCGCAATTAGGAGAAATTCCTAAAATCGAGGCAGAGATTACCCGGTTACAAGACCAAATTAATACAGTATCCCAACGCTTGACTCCGTTACAGGTGCAGGAAACTGAACAGGTTGAATTATTGGAAAATGCGATAACTCAAGCCGAGACATTGAGAACGGAATTGGTGCATACCACGGAATTACAATCTGAGGCGTTAAAACAATTAATTGGGTTTGGTGTTTTGGCGTCAGAGTCAGATGTCGATTTCTTTGCTACACAAGTTGAACCACAAGTCAAGGATTATATTCAAAAATTACGGACAAGGATTGAGGAGTTAGATGCCCAGGTTTTAAGCGCTGAAGCGCTTACTACGAACGCTGATGAATTGGAAGAATTATTGAATCAGGCGATAACCAGCCTAACTCCCCTACGTCAACAACAGGAATTAGAGATTCGTCAGCAATTAGAGAGTCATCAAACTCGACTAGAGGCTTTAGCATCGCAACTTAATTCAGAACAAGCCGCCGCAGATGCGATCGCACAAGATACGGTTTTGGGGTATGCTCAACTCAATGACCAGGTTCGTCAGGATTTAACTCAAGGGGTATCTGATTGGACAACTGCCCTATTAGAGGGGCATCAACAAACCCAGGAATTAGGCAAACGTCAACAGCAGTTATCAGACTCTGTTGATACCTTAATTTCCCAGATAACCGAGAATTTAGCCGAACCCAATGGCAACTATAACCAAAGTGTCACCCAGTTACGGGATGGAATAACCACCCTAGGTATTATCAGCAATCGGGCAGATTCCCTGGAGTCTAGCGTCACCTCTGCCCAAGACGCGATCGCCCAACTCAAACTACAATTAGAACAAGATGCCCAACTCTGGCAAGATATCGCCCCCATTGCCACCCGCTATGGCGTTGAATCCAAAGAATTACAAGGGTATCAGGCACAATTAGCCGCCATTGAAGCTACCAAAACCCAAAAACTCATCCAAGTTCAATCCTTACGCCAACAAGTCACCAGTTTAAACCAACAAGCCCAAGCCGCTAATAACCGATATCAAGCGTTAAGTCAGCAAGCCAAAAATTTAGAGAAGCAAGCCCAGAATATTTCTGTATGGAAACGGCTATTTACCAAGTATCGAGAACAATATAATTCCTTAATCCAACGGGCAAATGGGTTAAAGCAGCAGGCAAATGTGGCACAAAACCAATATGAAACCTTAAGCCAACAAGCTGCTAATGTAAGCCAACAAGCCAATACCCTAGAAAAACAGATTCTAACGGAAGCGGAAAATGCGACTAAAGCCCTACCGAGTCAATTTATCCAAGCCCATCCTGATAATGGTACAGCAATTGACCTATTAAAAGTCGCCACATTGGCAGGAAGTCATCCCCATCAACAGATATCAACCCTAATTAATACCACCCAACCCGAAATACTTCTCAACGCCGACGCCATCGAAGGGCGCAACCCGAATCAAGCCCTGTTTAATCTTGCCCAAGCCAAACAAGCTGAATATGAAGCCCAAGGTTATGCGGCTTTATCCCAAGCCGATTGGTATGAACAACGGGCAGCTTATCATTGGGCAAAGAGTCGTAAAAATGGTCCCACTTGGACCGAACAACGTTGGGTGAAGGGGCGTTCAGGCAAAAAAGGACATTGGGAAACCATTACCCATGTTGACCAGGATTGGATTCTCTGGAATACTTATCATCATCAAACTGCACCCCAACTGCGTCAACAAGGCACATCCCATCTGACTGAAGCCGATAAATGGCGCAAGGAAAAGGAACGATTAGCACCCTTAGTCGCACAATGGATAGCAGCAAATGACGCCGCCAATTTAGCCGAACCTTCGATTAAAGCCGCCCGGAATTTTGAGGCAGAATTAGAGGCGGCGCGAGAATCGATTCCCCAAACAGCGGCACAACTTACCCATTTAGAGAACCTACTACCAACAATTCAACAGCAGTTAGAAGCGGCGCAAATAGAGGCGGATACTCAAAATGCTAAAGTTCGCGCCCAATGGGATAACTATGATACAGATTCCCAAGACTACCAAAACGCGATCGCAGATATCTTACAACGCCGTGGGGAACTGAATCAAAATTCCCTAGAACTCCAGCAGCAGATGGCGGAATCGGAGAAATGGGTAGAACGTCAGATGGTGGCGCTAGATGTAGAGACGCGCCATGGCGCGTCTCTACAACAGAACCTGCAACAGCAACGAGATGTCATCACCTCTCAAATCCGCGAATTAGCCCAACAAGGGGTAACCGTAGAAGGATTAGATGAACTCTACAGCAAAGATGCCCAACTGGAGAAATCCTTACAGTTACTCACCAATAAAGTTACCCTTCTCACCGCCCAACAAACCGCCCTGACTCAGAAACGCACCCTCTTAACCGCCCAAAATGAGGTAATTCTCGCCGAACAAAACCTTTTAGATGCCTACATCCAAGACCCGGATGCTGACTATAGTACCCTGCAACAGCAATTACAAGATAGCCGCGCTGCCCTCGCCGAAGCGCAACGGTTAGCCGAACAAGCCGAAGCCGCCAGTCAGGCACTTACTGCCCCCCTGCAACAGTTACAAACCGACTTACTCACCCAAAATGACGCCCATTTACAAGCAGCCCAGGCACATCAGCAACAGTTGAAGGAATTAGTCACCGCCACTCAACTCAATGCCAATTACACCGTACAAGCAGCACAAAAACAGCACGAAGTCAATACCCTAGAACTGCAAATTATCCAACGGTTACAGGAAGCCACCGCCGCTGGTTCCCAGGAAGCTAAACAGTTGTTAGAGGTTGCCCAATATAACGATATTGCCACCGCTGCCGAACTTTACTATCGAGATTATAACGACTTAGCCAGCGACAGAGGCGGTTGTGCGGGTGGTGCAGGGCGTGCCTCCGACAAGATTCTCGCCAATCAATACTATCAGGAAATGCTGGCAAATCGGGAATTACAACGTCGCGCCCAGGCACAAGCCAACGCCTTTAAACAGGCAAAAGAAACCGCCCAACATCAAATCAAGGTACTCCAAGGTGAACAAGAAACCGCCGCCCAGGTATTGCAGGAATTCAACGATAAAATTGCCCAAACTCAAGCAGAAAGGGAACAAAAGGAACAAGACGTAGCCATTGCCCAAGCCCGATTAGATGGCATCACCCGCATCCGTCTCCAAACTGAACAAACCTTTACCCAATTAGTCACGTTAGAACAACTGAATTTAGCCCAGGCACAGCTCGAACAACAACTCGCCACCACTCATCAAGCCGACATTGAAGCCGCCGTACAGCAACGGATGGAACGCGACGCTTTAGAGTTAGCCCGTCAGCGTTTAGAGACAACGGCTAAGATTGAGCAACTGCAACAATTACAAGCGGAAGATGACTTAAGACGTTCCCTGAATCAGGTACGGGGAGAGTTAGGATTAACCACCCTGGAACCAACAGAAAATCCGGCAGAAGTCGCGACGCAATTGGCGAGTTTACTAGCAAGTTTTCAGGAGTTAGAACGCCAAACTCCGGAGTTACCCGATGAGGTAAAAGCCCTTTTAGCGGAAGCCAAGGGAGATATTCATTTAGCATTGCAAGGGAAAGTTAAAGAAGTTAGCAAAGACAATCTCCTCTCGGCTGTCAGTGCCTTGATGCTACAAAGTAATCAGTACCAAGCCGAGATTAAGCGGATTGCCCAAGAGGAACAAGAAGACGCAGAACTATTACACAAAGCTGATCAAGATTTGCAACAAGCCAGCCAGGAGTTTTTAGCCAACGTTAATCAAGCCAAATTGCTCAAAGAAGAGCGAGAAATTATCACCCCTTTAGCCATAGAATCTCTAACCAAAGTTGCCTATGCCAAGCAAGCTTTCGAGATTTCTAAAGAGTTAGCCAAAGCCGCTAAAGACGTGTTAAAGCAAATCCTAGATTATCGCAAGAAGCAACGCGAAGCTCGCAAGAAAGCCTTTTGGGCTAAGATTATCAATATCGCCAAAACCGTCTTGAAGGTGATCAGTTGGATTGTGAAACCTTTTGCTCCCTTAGTCGCTCTTGCTCTCAATCTAGTCAATAGTATAGTTGGGGCAATTTGGTCGGCTATCAATGGAGATTGGTTAGGGGCTATTTACAATAGCGTCACAGCAGCAGCTAACTTTGTTAGTAGTTATTTAGGAGACATCATCCAAAAAGCTGGTAACTGTGTTTGTGTTTTGGGTACAGGGATTGCCAAGTCAACATTAGACAATATCAAAAAAGGCATTGATGCGTTAAGTAAATTAGCGAGTGGAGCCTATAACGGTGCCAAATCCATCATGTCTGGGGATGAAATTATGGGCATCTTACAGATTCTCGGTGGGCTAGCTGGCGCAGCGACTAAGGGTTTAGGGACTACGGGTTTAAGTAATAGTCTAAAAAATCTACCCGGTGGCGATCTCATCTTCAAAGTTGTTAAAAGCCTAGAGTCTACTCCTACTGCCATCCTCAACGCTATCAGAAAAATTAAGAATGGAGATACTTTCAAAGGAATCAATGACATTATTGGAGAAATTTTTAAACTGGGTCATAGTTTAACTACAACTGACTGTAACTGTGATGATAAAGAAGAGGAAACATTTTTGTCGAAGATGTTTAGCTTGTTAGGTACACTCAACAACAATGCGAGTACCGTCTATAACCAATTCATCAAAGACGGTAGTTTAAAAGCTTGGCTTACAGGAATCGCTGAAATTGCTGTAACCTGGAAAAATTCTGAAGATAAGAATAAAAAATCTAACGATAAAAAATCGATTGTCTTAGATTTTATTGACCGCATTTTTTCTCCTCCTGAATGGGTAAATACATACCTGGATAAAACTTTAAAAGTTTTGTCATCCGCCCCGAATAAAATCAGTTCAGGTATCGCAGCGCTGAAAGAAAAGGATTGGGTTAAGGGATTTGGAGATATCTTAGAAGCCACCTTAGACTCTGCCAAAACCTTTGCCGAGGGAACCAAGGTTGAAAAGATTGCGAATGCCTTAGAAAATGCCGGCTATACAGGATTAGCGATCGCCCAAATCATTCAAGGTGCCACTGAGGGAATAAAAGGGTTAGAGGATGGATTAAAACAAGCAGGTCAAACCTTAGAACAAGGGTGGGATGATGATTGGGAAAATTTAGAGTTAAAGGGGCGTTTTGAGGAAATTTTCAAAAAACTGGATCTAGATTTTGAAGATATGTTCAGTCCAAAAGAAGCAATTGATAAGCTAAACAAATGGGCAAAAATAAACCTTGAACCAGAATTAGAAAATATCTTTTCTGAACTGGTTGCTACATTCAAACCTTTGTTTCAATAATCATTTCAATGAATAATGAAGATGTTATGACAACAAAAGAAGAAACAGGGCGCACTAATAGCGCCCCGACGAAAACCCAACAATTACCCGAAAATGTCACCCATTTACCTCACCGCCAATCCCCAAACAACAAGAGTTATCGCTATTTTTTTGAAGCCGTGCGATCGCATCAATTTAGTCGCCGCTAAGACACCAATCCAATTATTATCCGACATCAGGGATTATCTCCCTTCTGAAAAACACCCCGTAGGGGCGCACGGTGTGCGCCCAAAACCCATGCATCCTGACAGAAAACCAATAAAATACCCGAACAATGTCACGCATTTACCTCACCGCCAATCCCCAAACAACAAGGGTTATCGCCAATTTGTCGAAGCCGTGCGATCGCCTCCATTACTTTAAGTTAAACCAAAAATAAATTAACAAAAAAATATTCTGTTTTTGTTTTTGATATAATCAAATAAAAGATAAAAATCGCAATGAAACAACTAACTAGAATTACAATGAACTCCAACGTCATGGGAGGAAAACCTTGCATCCGGGGATTACGAGTTACCGTTGGCACTATTGTCGGATTAATGGCATCGGGTCACTCCCCAGCCACTATATTACAAGCCTATCCCTATCTAGAAGAAGCCGACATTTACGAAGCGCTAGCTTATGCGGCTTGGCGAGTTGAAGAAATAGAAATGCCTCTAATTTAGGCTTAGTAGTCATTAGTTTTTATTGAATTCTATCACTCCCTCTCATTGCTGTTGATATGTTGTTACATTGTCCTATAAAAATACACAAATCAACGAGAACATAAGTTATAATAATCAACAGAATAACTCCGAATTTAAAGGAGAAAGCAACTATGCCAATTAAAAGTAGCAACCCGATGGGAAAAGTTTTCACCACACTAACAATCATCAATCGAGCTGACCAAATTTTGGCAGAAGCTGGGGTGATACCAGAAGATAAAATTCGGTCAATCACACTCTCTAATGTACTGGTAGACACAGGAGCCACAACCTTGTGTTTGCCAGCAGACGCCATCGCCAAACTGGGACTGAAAATACTCAAAGAAGTAGATGTAGCCACAGCAATGGGTATTGGCAAAGCCCGAATTTTTCAAGATGCTAAACTATCGATGTTTGGGCGTGAAGGAACCTTCGAGTGTTTGGAATTACCCGGCGGTGGCGATGCGCTTTTAGGAGTAATACCTTTAGAATCTTTGGGGTTAGAAATAGACATACAAAATCAAACACTGAAGCCCTTGCCTATCAGTCCAACAGAAACCTATTTGACAATTTTGTAGACAACAAGAAAGGGCGCACGCCATGCGCCCCTACGAAAATTTCAGAAAATTCCCCCGTCTTTGACGAAGACTAAGCAAAAAAACATTGAGGAGCAAATACTATGATGACTAAAACCCAATCTTACTCTCATCGCCTAGCCACCCAAGAAGACGCCCCTGCAATTGCTAAACTCTGGGCAGCTTTTGTCCAAGAACGTGCAGCGGCTGACCCTTCAATGGTGATTAAACCCAACTTTAATTTTACCGAATACATTACCCATCAACTCAACCAATCCAACTCATTTTGCTGGGTAATTGAATATGCAGCCGAAACGGAATCCAGTCAACCCAGCGAAAATCAAAAATCCATTGTTGGCGTCTTATTCACCTACGTCTACGACGAATCCCCACCCCCTAATTTACCCCAAGATTTACACCAATCCCCAGACCAAGACAACCCTTTTATTCCCCGCCGCGTTGGTTCGGTTCTCGGATTCTATATTCAACCTGAACACCGACAGGCTGAGGCGATTAAACACTTGATTGAATCGGGTCTTCAGCAAGCTGAAACCTTCAAAATTAATGATATCGATTTACTCGTTTCTGCCGAACAAACAGGAATTCACGCCTTACTCCAACGCCTCGGTTTTACCAAAGCTGCAGTTCAATATACCAAGCATTATGATATTCCCGCCGATGCCGAATTACCCAGCCTGCATCCGCCACACCCGGAATTTTCAGACCTAGAATTACCCGAACCAAACGCCATTCCTCTACGTGATCCCAACACCAACGAACTCATCTACAATTCCCAAGGACAACCAGTTTTCTTATATCCCCTCAAGGATGAGCAAAACCAAATGCTGAGAACGGCGGAAGGAATGCCAATTTACCCAACACCCGTGCGTGATCCGCAGAAAAATGATTGGGTATTTGATGATAATGGGAAGTTAGTTATTTGTCCCGTATTGCGGGATGAAAATAGCTCTGTTGTTGAATATCAAGGCATTCCTCAGTTTCATCCGCCCGCTTATGACTATATTCAGGGTAGCGTTCGCCTTAAGCAAGATGCTTCAAACAACTATGTGTTCTGTGACGTAGAACGGGATAAAGCTGGGAAGATACTGTATGATCCGTCTGGAAAACCTATATTTAAGCAGATGAACTGATATAGCACTACCCATGGTCGGTCAGGACTTATGTAAAAGCACCAAAACCTGTTGTGTTTAACTGCTTCAGGGTCTCACGCGATCGCTAAAATCTTGCCCCACTTTTCTGTACCCGATGCGACTGATTCAACCTGTGCGATCGCGACTTCATTCTCGACCTACAGGCGCACACATTTTCCCATGGTAAAACTATACCATAAAATGTTAATTTTGCAACACCTTTTGAAAAGTTTTAATAGCATCCACATGATTCACCATAGTGATGCAACGTAATAACAAATCCAGATCAATCCCTTTAACTTCCTCGCTACTCGTAATCTGTTCATAACGAAGTTTCTTCCCCTCTCCTCGCAGGTGATAAAGCTCTAACACCCCATCTTCCCAAAACCAAACTTCCTTGATATTCAGCCGCTTATAGACCTCCAACTTGTTGATACCGCCACTGGTAAACACCACCTCAATCGCCAGATCGGGATAGGTTCGACCCGGCGCTAGTTTATAGGATTCATCAGCTTCTCGCTTGACGGCGACTCCTTCACTTTCCAAGGTCATCGAGCCAGTTGGAGTAAAGTCAAATCCTGCCATCAACAGATATAGCTCTAACAATGCACCAATTCTTTGTTTAACAGTTTTGTAGGGTTCTCCAGGCATTCGTCGTATCTCCAAAACTCCATCTAAAAAAGAAAGTCGATATCCTGGGCGGTCTAACAATTGCTCAACGGCTTTGAACTCTCTCCAGGTCATTCCCTTAAACAAAAAGGGGGATTCCTTTTTGGGTGTTGCGATCGTGGCTAAAGTCATTTAATTCTCCCGTTTTTTTATTATAAATTAACTCAAATCTGGACAGGTTTTTCACTTAAATTCAATAACTATTTTAACTTAACATCAAATTACTACTGGAACCTTTAAGTCTAGATCGCTGTCAACAGCAAGACAGTCTGTAAATTTTGCCCTACTATATAATATTTAGTTTATCTTTAATTTTGAAACTTAATTCATCTCACGCCAAAGCCAAGATTATGACAAAGGGGTTCTCACGGAATAAAGCCAAAATTGTGATCGGACTCTTAGCAATTTGCGCTTCATGTCTAGGTTTAGCCGCTCAACGTGTTAGTTTTGCAGAATCCCTAGTAATAGAGAGTCTAACCATGGGGGAAATTCTGCAACGTTTAGTGGTTCAGTCAACCCTTGAACTCGATCGCGAATGGGTAGAATCTGAAGCCGTTACCCCCTCAGCTTCTCCCTCACCTCAGACTCAAACTTTCGCTCAAACCCCCACTCAATTCGTTGGCGGGGGGACAAAACTCTCCTTAAATGGTCGTATCGTACCCCTTGCTTGGAAACAGTGGCAGGTTGGGGGAGTCATTCGCACAGGTATCAGTGATGTAGGAGTTCAACAACTCTTCGGACTAGAATTGTTGAGTACCCGCAATTGGACGCGACAACCGATACAGTGGTTTTCTAATCCCCTGAGTACGCCTCTAGTTCTCGTAGCTCACCATCGTGATGCTTATCGCTATTTAGATATTACAGAGTTTGCCCAACAGGTGGGATGGCAATTTCAAGCTCAAGGAGATACATTAGCGCTAACCTCTATACCTGCACGATTAGACAGTATCCGACAAGAGACGCAGCTATGGGGGTTTAGGATTGTCCTTGATTTAGATCGTCCCACACCTTGGCAAGTGAGCAGAAGTCCTGGTGAAGGGGCGATTATCTTAAACGCGATCGCGAATCCGACTCTAGTTGAACAGTTTACCCCGCCTCCGGTTGTAGAAGATGAGGAAGATGAGGAAGTTGAGGGAGATGAGGAAGTTGAGGGAGATGAGGAAGATAATCAAGTCTTAGACAATCAACCGACGATCCAAGTTGAAACCAATCAAACTCAAACCACTATTGGGATATCGATTCCAGAGGGTTTACAGTTGCACGTTTTCAGCTTACCGAATCCCAATCGCTTAGTGATCGAACTTCGTCCCAATGCCATGGTAGAAAAAGACATTTTGTGGGCGCCCGGTATCTGGTGGCGTCAGCGGACTGTGACTCTGGGTGATCATCAGTTCCCTTTGGTGTGGCTAGAGGTTGATCCAAAGAATCCCCAAGTTAAATTAAGCCCAATGTGGAGTCATCCCACAACTCAAGTGGGAACCGCCCCCCTGATTAAAACAGCACAGTTATGGAAAGCGGCTGCTGCAATTAATGGTGGCTTCTTTAACCGGAATAATCAATTACCATTAGGTGCGATCCGCCGGGATGGATATTGGTATTCTGGTCCCATTCTCAACCGAGGTGCGATCGCGTGGACAGATCAGCATCAATTTAAGTTTGGACGCTTTAGCCTCCAGGAAACCTTAATTACCGCGAATGGAGAACGGTTTCCCAGTCTCTTTCTGAATAGTGGTTATGTGCAAGCCGGGATATCTCGCTATACCCCAGCTTGGGGCGTAACCTATACCCCTTTAACCGATAATGAAGTGATTTGGGTGGTGCAGAATAACCAGATTACGGCTCAATTACCCGGAGGAGTCGCTGGAGAGGAATCCTTTGTTATTCCAGTTAATGGGTATCTGCTTACCCACCGAGGACATGATCCAAATGCGATCGCTAAGTCACTCACCCTTGGCACAACCGTTCAGATTGAACAGAAAACCTTGCCCGTTGAGTTTAATGATTATCCTCATATCCTGGGTGCAGGTCCCTTGTTACTGCAAAATCGCCAAATTGTGTTAGACGCCAAAGCCGAAAACTTTAGTAATGCCTTTGCCCAACAATCTGCCATTCGGAGTGCGATCGGAATCACAGCAAATGGCACACTAATTATTGCGGCTATGCACAATCGTGTCGGTGGCAGGGGACCCAACTTGACGGAAACGGCACAGTTGATGCAACAACTGGGAGCCGTTGATGCGCTCAATCTCGATGGTGGCAGTTCTACTGGACTCTATTTGGGGGGTCATCTTCTAGATCGTTCTCCTCATACAGCCGCCCGGGTTCACAATGGTTTAGGACTCTTCCGACCCTATAAGTAGGTGGACACAATAAAAGAAGAGTGGTGGAGGTCGTTATTTTTCATTTGTCCTTAGTCCTTTGTAAGGGTTTGAGGATACTTTACAAAACTTAATGAATTACCTTTTCTTTTGTCCGACTCTTTTCTTAAAGTTTTGATAAAGCTCAAGCCTCTAAATGTAAAGACTTCCTACAATTTTACGAATCCACTCCCTACTGTATTCAAAATCTTAACTGAATTTGCTAATGTTGATTGTGGTTAGGTTTTGCGTTGTTGAGAACCTGGCAATAGCTAAAAATTCAATAAAACGTTTTTACGTGCGATTAACGCAGGCGCGGAAGTCCTCACCCTCAACGATAGTGGGGTGAGGATGGACAGCGGAAAATTGAGGAACGAAATTTTCAAATTACAATTAACTTTTGGCGCTATAATAACAGTAACCCTCCTAGGTCTACATGGTAATGCATGGGCTAAAGATGGCATGGGCTAGGTGTGATAGAGATGTAGTCCTTGCGCGTTAATGAACTCGACCACCGTTCGCTTTATAGCGTCCAGAAAAGAATAGCGCAAGATGCCTAATGGCATTATTCGGTTAGTACAGACGCGCCATGGCGCGTCTGTACAACCGCAAACCGCTATCATCCAAGCGGACTAACAAAATATAACTGTCTGCGGAAGGCGGACAACTGCCTGTGGACGCTGAGTAAGACCAATAGAGGGCAACCTTTAGAGGCATCGGCGGATGAAGCGGGAAATCCTAAAGACGAATAAGACCGTCCTTGTTTAGCTAAGTTGGAAGCCCTAACTTCAGCGAGGCAAGTTAGGGTACTTCACTTCGCCAATAACATCCTGTAGGGGCAATTCATAAATTGCCCCTTTGTCATTGTTTTTATGATCGGCAACAGTGGAATAGAACTACAATCTGATGAGAGAGCCGATGCTGAATCTAGACAAGTGTCCATAACCTCGAAAAGCTTTCCAACTTGGGCGGTTTTCTCCCTCGCTGTCAATGGCTTACTGGTGCTAGCGATCGCGGGGGTGTTGCTGCGCCAATACCAAGGAGCTATCCCTTCTGCAGTGAGCCAGTCTCTAGCCACTGATGCGACTCCAGAAGCAGAAGCAACCCCTACCCTTGTCCCCGAACTCGGACCCCGCCACCAGTTCAATTACCAGCAGTGGGTGGCGCTGCTGGAACAAGAAGCTGAGGTGATGGTGGATCAGAAGCCAGAGGATTTAGCCATCCTCCTGGGAGATTCCATCAGTCTCTGGTTTCCCAATGAAATGCTACCGACGCAACGAACCTGGCTGAATCAGGGAATTTCTGGCGAAACGACAGCCGGATTGCTAAATCGCTTGGATGTGTTGGATCAAACCCAGCCGGATATCATCTTTTTGATGATTGGCATCAATGACGTCATTCGAGGGATCACCGATGAGACGATTTTAGCCAACCAACGGCTGATTATTCGCTACCTACGGCGCAATCATCCTGAAGCCAAAATTATCGTCCAATCGATTTTGCCCCATAGTGGGAAAAACGCCACCTGGGAAGGGCGCGATCGCCTCCTGGAAATCCCCAACCGTCGTATCTTAGAGATTAACCAGCAATTGAAAGCGATCGCGGAGTCGGAAGATGCCATTTACCTGGATCTCTATCCCCTATTCGCCGATACCGAAGGCAATCTGAAAATGGAATTGAGTACCGACGGCTTGCACCTAAATCCTCAAGGCTATTTAATTTGGCACTATGCTCTACAAGTCACGGATCAACTCGTTCTCGATGGCGGATTGTAACCTATTCCCTATTCCCTATTCCCTATTCCCTATTTCCCGACCCAACCGGATTCGTCTTAAGATCAAAAGGAATTAACAATTGTATACACTCATCTGCTAGACAAGTTTCATGGATACAAAAGCCTTCAAACGTTCACTCCATAGTTCAGAAAACTATCACCGTAAGGGATTTGGTCACGAAGCTGAGGTGGCGACTCAGCTTCAATCTGAATATCAAAGCAGCTTGATTCAAGAAATCCGCGATAATAACTATCGACTCAAACGGGGAAATGTGACCATTCACCTGGCAGAGGCATTTGGCTTTTGCTGGGGTGTGGAACGCGCTGTGGCGATGGCGTATGAAACTCGCCAACATTTTCCTACCGAGCGCATCTGGATGACGAATGAAATTATCCATAATCCTTCCGTTAACCAGCGCCTACAGAAGATGAACGTTAACTTTGTCCCCGTGGAGGATGGGACAAAAGACTTTACCGTCGTTGGTGCGGGTGATGTGGTGATTTTACCCGCCTTTGGTGCTAGCGTTCAGGAAATGCAACTGCTCAATGATAAAAAGTGTAAGATTGTCGATACCACCTGTCCTTGGGTATCCAAGGTGTGGCATACGGTGGAGAAGCATAAGAAGAAAGAATACACCTCGATCATTCACGGCAAGTATAAGCACGAAGAAACCATCGCTACCAGTTCCTTTGCTGGGAAATATTTGGTGGTGCTGAATCTACAAGAAGCCGAATATATCGCCAACTATATCCTCAACGGCGGAAATCGGGACGAATTTATGGCAAAATTCAGCCGCGCCACGTCCGAGGGATTTGACCCGGATCGGGATTTGGAGCATATTGGCATCGCTAACCAAACCACCATGCTCAAAAGCGAAACCGAGCAAATTGGTAAGCTGTTTGAGCGGACGATGATGAAAAAGTATGGTCCGGTTCAGTTAAATCAGCATTTCCAGAGTTTTAACACCATCTGCGATGCCACTCAAGAACGGCAGGATGCGATGTTGGAGTTGGTGGAAGAACGGTTAGATTTAATGGTTGTGATTGGTGGTTTTAATTCATCCAATACCACGCAACTGCAACAAATTGCCATTGAACGGAAAATTCCCTCTTATCACATCGATAGCGCTGAGCGAATTGGTCCGGGGAATCGGATTGATCACAAGGTACTGCATCAAGATATGACGGTGACGGAAAATTGGCTTCCAGAGGGTGAAATTGTTGTTGGTGTAACGTCTGGAGCATCTACACCCGATAAGGTGGTTGAAGATGCGATTGAGAAGATTTTTGAGTTGAAAGCCACTCCGGTAGCTGTTTGATTTTGGTTCGGTTAGTGTATCGATTCAGTAACCCCAGTTAACGGTCAAAAGGAACAAGGTAGGGGCATGGCAGTGCCATGCCCCTACATATAGCTGATGTTTATTCAATCTCAATAGAGGTTGGTTGCGAATCGCTGGTTCCCGTTGTGGTCAATGGCGTGCGATACTCAGCATAGAGGCGATCGCGCCAGTCGAAGAAGGTTTGATACATGCTACTATCGGCTAAACCAGGAATACCTTTCCCGTTCAGGGAGTCAGGCAAATCCAGATAGGAACCTTCGGGAAATTTCAGCAGTAAACTCACCCCAGCCACGGCAAAATCAGCTAAACAGGGACTGTCTGTGACCAGATAGGGGCGATCGGACAAAATTAAGCTGAGGGCTTCTAAGTCTTGCTTCAGGCTGTCTCTGGCGTCTTTGAGGGCGTCTGCACTGCAACCGAAACCAATCCCCAAAACCTCAAACACTTCTGCGGGAACACCGCCCAGAACGGTTTTGAAGAAATCTGGCGTATCTTTGGGTAATACTGATGTGCGATAGCTGGGATTGTGACTTAATGCCCCATAGAAGACTTTACGACTTTTGACACCAATGGATTCATCTGCCCATTCTTCCATCAGCAAGCATTGGGCGCGTTGGTGGGGATCGGTGGGAATTAGGGGCTTGTCGGGATACTTGCGATCTAAGTACATCGCGATCGCAGTCGAATCAGCAATGACGGTATCTCCATCTTTGAGAACCGGGACTTGCCGTTGACCCGATAGGCGATACAAGTCTAGCTGTCCGATTCCGGGAGTGACTTCAATTTTGCGATAGGCTAGCCCTTTGTAATCGAGAATCAGCCGCACTTTTTCCGAAAACTGCGACATTTCAAATTGATACAGTTCCAACATGATTTATCTCCTTAGGGTTTAGTTTGATCGTTTGTCCTTTGTCCTTGGGAATTGCTTCAATTGAACCAATAACCCAGGACAGTAATGTGCAGAATACTAAGCCATTTGAGGTGTCAGGTTAAGTTCCAGCGCTTCTTTTGGCTGAGGGTCAATCACCTGAGTGGATAGGTTGTGCTGTGCCAGTTGCGATCGCAACTCTTCCAGACTACCAACCTGATTCAACAGGAAATCTAACATTCCCTCGTACTGAACTCCACCTCCGGCGGCTGTGGGTAGAAACACTTGGGGTTGCACCCATTGTGCCAGTTGCAGTGCGGTACGATGCCCTTGGATAATCGGTCCCAGCACAGGTAATTCCAACGTCACCACGGGACTAATCACCACATCGATGGGAGCATACTCTTTTAACTGCTCCGATGGATACCCATGAGGTTCATAATAGAGACTTGTACCACTCTCTAACTGTTTGACCAGATAGGCATTTTCCTGCAAAAAAGGACCAATCGGTGCCCCTGGTAAGGCGCGGATTTCAATTTGGTCAGCGAGGGTGAAGGTTTGACCAAAGGCTAACGGCGTCACCTGAGTATAGCCCAACTCTTTCACCACCGTTGCTGCATTCTCTGAACCCACGACGGGAATCGTCTTGTCCAGCTTTTCCAAGGTAGGTTTGTGGGCGTGATCATCGAGTCCCTGAGATAGCAGAATCAAGTCTATCTGATCAGGAAGCGCATCCAAGGCTGGAGGTTTGTCGCCTTTGAACAACCAGGGCATATTGCCAAAGATTAGGGAATCCACAAGCCAGGGATCAATCAGGATGTGTTTTTGCCCAAGTTCGAGTAGCCAGCTATTGGCGCCGAAGTAGGTTAGGTGCATGGCAGTCCGACTATAGTGTCATCTCTCCCAATTGTAAAGTTTCTTAAAGTTTCTGCCCGTTGTCTGGGGGGAGATGGGGAAGCTGGAGAAATTAACTCAAAACGCTTCGTGTTCCCTGACATAAGACAAATGACGAATGTTAGGGTAGAAACGAATACAGGGAAATCTACCAAAAGCTAGTAGGAACTGTTGAGCATTTAAACCCTACCGTAGGGTGGGTTTCGACTTCGCTCAACCCACCAAGGCTCAGTCAGTATCATTCATCGATACCCAATGTAAATGCATGACAGCTTCCCGAAATTTCTATCCGAGAATTAATTAGCTGATTTTCCATGTCAACCCTAATCGAAAAATTACTTGCCGCCGGCTGGTGTTACGAAAGTAATCGACCCAGCCATAGTCATGAAAAGACCGAAATCTATAAAGATTGGGAGATTATTACCTATCCTGAATTAGCCTTACATTATCTGCCAACTGGAGAATATTTTATTGGTTCGACTAATCCCACCTTAGGGTCAAAAGTCTCCCAAGCTAAAATCGGCGTCATTAAGGCACTAATTGACTCTTCCGACTAAAATCACGCATTTGTAGTGGTATGGCACATCTAATTTGATCAATTAGGCTCATACCCAGCAACTGTAGGGGCGCAAAGCGTTGCGCCCGATTCAATGGTAAAATCTATTCCACTGACAAAGGACGAATTACACCTAATGAGCATTATAAGAGCCTTTAAAGATACGCTCTTGCTGTTCTGGCGTAATCCAAGTCGCTCTAGCAAATTGGGTTCTTGGTGGTATGAACTGACCTTGAACCGGGTTATATTCCATAACTTCTCCCGATTCAATTTCATACACCCAAGCATGGAGTTGCAATTTTCCGGCTTTAAGTCGAGACTGAATTACCGGATACGTGCGTAAATTTTCCAATTGGTTAAGAACATTCTCTTGAATAGACACATTAAGTAGGTCTTCCCCTTCGTAGCTTTGATAATGTTCCTTAATAATCCGCCGCGTTGCTTC
Organism: Coleofasciculus sp. A1-SPW-01; assembly: GCF_040217205.1. Lineage (NCBI taxonomy): Bacteria > Bacillati > Cyanobacteriota > Cyanophyceae > Coleofasciculales > Coleofasciculaceae > Coleofasciculus > Coleofasciculus sp. A1-SPW-01. Next base: position 38,082 of record NZ_JAVJNP010000048.1, read on the forward strand.
CGCGTGTTTGAGCCATTCGTAAACCATTGGCATATCCTCTTCCAATTTGCTGAGTTTCAGCAATCCTTTCATCGCGCCGCAGTGGGAATGACCACAAACAATCACATCTTCAATACCTAATGCATGAATAGCATACTCAACGGCTGCACCTTCTCCGCCATTCGTCGCTCCATAGGGAGGAATAATATTCCCCGCATTACGGATGATAAACATTTCCCCGGGTTTGGTTTGGGTAATCAGATTGGGATCAATCCGGGAATCGGAACAAGTAATAAATAGAACTCGCGGATGTTGTCCTTGAGAAAGTAACTCAAATAACTCCCGGTGCGTTGTAAAATAATTGGTCTGGAACTCATGCAGACCCTGGATTAACTGTTTCATCGATCAACTTTTCCACAAGATAAGGGGACATCATTGTCTATGATCCCACACAAGCGTAAGTTGTCACGCATTTATTTTGAGAGTTGAGGCTGACAGGGGGATGGAGGGACTCCGCAGACAAGGAGATCTCCTTCAATAGAGGAACCAAGAACAAATCCCCTTATAACTCAGTCCGCGTTAGGGAAGCATTTTTTGACGGAAAGTATCGAAATTATTGGTTAGCAATGGTTTCAAGACTCAATTTCATCAAGTAAGTCGGTGGCGTCTTTCCAAGCCACCACTTTGCCATCTTTATACAGTTTTGCAATGAAGGGAGCCTGATTTTCTGAAATGAATTTCAGCATAGATGGTAAGGCATCTCGAAAGGCAATCGCTGTTTCTTCTCCAGACAGTTTTTTCGAGGCAAGGGTGAACATCCGAATGCCTGCACGGGCTACAGCTTGGCGTTCTAGGGTATTTCTAGCAATGCGTGCATCTTTTGTTAGGATGATCCAACCCCATTCTCCAACTTGTGGTATCCAGTCTTGATCGAAGGTATTTTGTGGAAAATGATCATCATGAATTTCGACGCTAACCCCTGTTTCTTTCAGCATTTCTAGGATGGGATGTTTTCCTAAGCAGCGATCAATGAAAAAGACGGTTGTTTTTGGCTTGAGATTCATGCAGCAACGGGGCGACTCACACAGCGTATAGCTTCCTCGATTTTATCGATTTCACATTCATAATCATGGGCAAGCTGTTGGGGAGAATCACCAGCATAAAATCTTTCGCCAATGACATCTACAGGAATTCCTGTACCTGCAATGACCATTCTACCAAAGGCGACACGCGGATCTATCACGACAAAACATGGGTTATTTTCTTCTTGATTGCGGGTGAATGGGAATAGCTTAATGGCTAAACCTTTATCATCAGATTCGATTCTTTCTAAGTGGGTTTTTAAGGCATTTTTTAGGGTCTTTTTACCATCCTGTGATGCATTGATAAGAGAGCCATAATGGTCAATAAATAAATCAACACCATCTGTATAAAATTCTTGATGTGCGAGGGGATGGTGGATGTTAATTTTTTCGTTGATGTAATCTAATGCCGCTCTAACTTTTGCTAAGTCGATGTGATGATGTTGGCGGATAGCTCTGAGAACATGAATTTCAATTAGGTTGATGAATGTCAGGGTTAAGGGTTTTCTTTTCTTAATGTCGATGACGGGTTCAAATTGTTTATTGCCGTCTGTGATTTTGTATTGATAGCCGACTGTCCAAGACCGAATGGTTGAGTAGGGTATATTCAGATAGCGGGATGCGTCCCCAGCCGAGTAAGTGGGAATATCGCGTGGGTCTTTACCGCCATAAATATCAATCATTGTGATGTTGTTTAACCTTTATCTGTTTTTATTTTAAGCCTAAATGTCTCTATTTTATTAAATCCTTAAGGTAAAAATACTCAGGAATTACGCAGCTACGCTATCTATAGTGGTAATGGTGAGTTAAGCTGGGCTAACACACCTGAAGGGGTGACACAGTAATCGAAATCGATAGGAGATCCTCCAAAAAAACTGTAACAACAAGCTACAAATTTTTTTTTAGAGATGTAACCGTGGAACGTCTCAACAAACCGCTATTACGCTTACCGACGCTCTAGTAGTGGCGTGGCACACCTAATTGGTGGATTAGCCTTACATCCTCCAAACCGTAGGGGCGCACCGACGTGCGCCCGATTTAATCATAAAATCTATGTCACCATTTTAGCTGTGCCACGCCAGTAGAGTTCAATTTTTCCCTACACTCCATACCCTGTCTGACCCTCAATTCCCTTGTCATGTGGTGAGATGAAAGTGAAGCCGAAAGCTTTCCAGAAGCTCGAACAGGCGCGAGATAGTTATCCAATGGTTACAGATTAATTACTCTAATGGTAATAAAATTTCAAAGGTTGTCCCTTTCCCTAACTGTGACTGCATTAACAATTGTCCGTTATGTTTCTCAGTGACAATTTGATGAGTAATCGCTAACCCTAATCCTGTCCCTTTTCCGACTGGCTTAGTCGTAAAAAATGTCTCAAATATCCGCTCTTGAATATTGGGTGCTATTCCTGAACCATTATCACTAATTTTTACCAAAACCCAGTCCCTTTTATGCTGTTGCTCCAGGCGAGTGTTAATTTCAATCTGAGGCTGCCATGAGCCAGACCCATTCCCAGCTTTTTCTGCCTTTTCAGTCAGGGCATCAATAGCATTACTAATCAGATTCATGAAAACTTGGCTTAGTTGACCCGACGAACAATTAACCAATGGCAATTCATCATAATTTTTAATAATGTTAATTCCTTTTTTAAGTCGATTGTTTAAAATAATTAACGTACTTTCAATGCACTCATGAATATTCGCAGACTGATGTCTCGACTCATCCATGTGTGAGAAGTTTTGCAGGCTACCAACAATTTTGGTTAATCGTTCTGAGCCTAATTTCATGCTTTTCAGGATTTTCGGTAAATCCTCTAAGATAAAATCGAGTTCATAATCTTCTTTGAGTTGACTTAAATCTTCTGATGGCTTTGGAACTTCTGCGGCGTAGGCTGTCAATAGATCAATTAACTTGTCACAATAATCATCTAAGAATTCAAAATTCCCGGTAATACACCCGACTGGATTCTTAATTTCATGAGCAATCCCCGCTACCATTTGTCCCAAACTTGCCATTTTTTCGGTTTGAATCATTTGAGCTTGAGTTTGATCATGCAAAAGCTGGGTGGTGAGTTCCTGAATTTGCGACTGAGCCACGAGTAATTGATGCACATCTAGCAAGCGGTAGGTTCCTGACTCTAGTTCTACAATAATGGGTTCGTAAACAAATTTTGGTGTACGCTGAAGTGAACGGCGAGCCGCATCAACTATTTTTGTATCTCCTCTGAGGATTAAAATATCTGCATTGACAAAGCGGTATAACGAGTGCAGCGGACGTTTTAAGAACAGTTCCAATCCATAAGGACTACTCATTTGTTCCAAAAACTGCCTGCGGGAAATCATCCCGACAAGTTTTCTATGTTGGGTGAGAATAACTCCGGGTAATAGAGGATTTAATTGGAACGATTGAGCCACGTCTCTACCGGGTTGAACTGATTCCACCTGAAAGTGATAGAGATTAAGTTCTCGGATAGTGGAATCTAAGGTCAGATTAGCGGTCTCGGCTTGGGGTAAGACGCATAAGTCGGGGTAGTAGTCTTGAAGAGAAACCATAATGCTATAACAATTAAACCTCTAATTTGTATATAAACCCACAATCAACTATTTGTCTTATGGTTTGTAAAATGATTTAATAGTTGGTTTGTACGAAATATTCTAGAAAATAAAGATGCCCTGAAACGTTAATATCGTTTTAAGAAACGATTAAACTTTAATAAAGACCAAGTGAACACGGGAAATTAATCCAATTTAAGTAGAGAATCCCTGATATAAACTAGAGACGGTTGAAGTTATCCATCAGCATTAATGCTAACGGGTATAAACAATCACGCGATCGCGTCCGGCTGATTTAGCTTGATATAATGCAGCATCAGCGGCTGCGGTCAAGGTTGTTGGTGATCTGCGTGGATTAGGAATGGTACTGGCGACGCCAATACTCAACGTAACGCAGTGACTCACAAAAGAGGTTGCATGGGGAATGTTTAAAGTCCGCACCGCTTGTGCAATCGCTTGAGCCACCTGAATTGCACCATCGAGAGGAGTCAGGGGCAAAATGACCACAAATTCTTCACCCCCATAACGCGCTACTAAATCTGCGGGACGCTTAACTTGACGCTGGATAGCCGATGCAACTTCTCGTAAACAGTCATCACCCGCCTGATGACCGTAAGTATCATTGTAGTATTTAAAACAATCTACATCACACATAATTAGCGACAGCCAAGAGTTTCCCACACAATGTTGTTTCCAGCAGGTTTGTAAATAGTCATCAAATCGCCGACGATTGGCAACCCCCGTTAAACCATCAGACTTGGCGAGTTCCTCTAGTTGCAGATTAGCAATTTCTAACTCCTGATAAAGCTGCTTGAGTAACCGGGTGGCTAGTTCGTGAATATACAACTGAGCCACTAATAATTGATAGGCGTCCAATAGGCGGTAAGTTTGGGTGGTTAACTCCACAGCGATTGGTTCATAGAGTAAAGCTGAAGGACGTTCTAAACAATGGCGTGCTGCTGTAACAATTTGGGTATCCCCGGTTAAAACTAACACCTCAGTCTGGGCAAAACGATATAATGATTTGAGTGGTCGCCGCAAAAAGAGTTCCAGTCCATAGGGACTGCTCATCTGTTCCAGAAACCGTCGCCGCGAAAGTATGCCCATAAATCTCCCCTGTTCAATTAAAATAACTCCTGGTAATACAGGGTTTTGTTGGAATATCTGAGCCACTTCCTCTCCAGGTTGAGACGCTTCAAATTGAAAATTATAGAGAGGTAATTCTTGCAGTGTCGCATTTACACTCAATTGTTTTATCTCTGGGTAAGATGTCTCAAGTTGCATAGATGGCTGTTGTATAGAATACATCGATGAATCCATAAGGGTTCTCTCTTCTCTCTAGCAACTGTTAAAAATAAAATTTTAACACCGATTTGTAAAAAGTTCGGATTTAAATTATACAGTTTTGCTCAATAGATTTACATTAAGTTAAGCAAATAAAACAAGGTTAAGATTGGGTTATTAAAAAGTAATCAGTAGAAGACTAAACGGGTAGCAAGTAGGTTGGGTTGAGGTACGAGATCCAACGCAACAAGGATAACCATGGTAAAAGGGTAATATTTGTATTGCAGTGAACTACAGGTATGACTGGCTAATGGTTTTTGGGTTGTGCAGCAAACCCTAAATAAGTACCTAGACATAAATTCTGTCCGCTGTACGAAGAAATGTTAACAAGCCTCAAACCCTTACTGTTACCTGTTGCCTGTTGCCTGTTGCCTAATCTCAACCGTCAACTTGAATGAAAGTCCGACTACTTAGCAGGTGGGGATGTTAGCCTAGATCAACAATTGATGTTTCAAAAGGATTAGTTGTCCATTCATGTCATGAAGAAAGTCGTCGTCGGTCTATCCGGTGGAGTTGATAGTTCAGTTGCCGCCGCTACCCTACATCATCAAGGCTATGAAGTCGTTGGTCTGACCCTGTGGTTAATGAAAGGTAAGGGTCAATGTTGTTCTGAGGGAATGGTCGATGCGGCGTTTATTTGTGAGCAACTGGGCATTCCTCATCATATTGTAGACAGTCGTGAGGTTTTTCAGGCAAATATCGTCGATTATCTGGTTTCGGGGTATGAATCGGGAATCACGCCCTTGCCTTGTTCTCAGTGCAACAAAACGGTTAAATTTGGTCCCATGTTGGCTTATGCACGGGAGACGTTAGGCATTGATAAAATTGCCACGGGTCACTATGCGCGGATTCGCTATGATGCCAAGAGCGATCGCTATCAGTTGCTGCGGGCGGTAGACTCTAATAAAGACCAGTCTTATTTCCTGTACGACTTAAGCCAAGAGTTACTCGCCGCCTCGATATTTCCTTTAGGCGAACTGGAGAAGACGCAAACGCGACAACTGGCGGCTGAGTATCAGTTAAAGACGGCAGCTAAACCAGAAAGTCAGGACTTATGTTTGGTTGAGTCCCATGGTTCAATGCGAACGTTTCTGGATCAGTATATTTCCCAAACCACGGGAGATATTGTTGATACTAACGGTAAAGTCTTAGGTCAGCATCAAGGAATTCACCATTACACGATTGGACAACGCAAAGGACTCGGCATTGCTGCACCTGAACCGTTATACGTTGTGGCGATTGATGCCGGGGCGAATCGAGTCATTGTTGGCGATCGCGCCAGTGCAACTCAACCTGATTGTACCGTGGGGCGAGTCAATTGGATATCGATTCATCCGCCAACGACTCCAATTCAGGCGTCTGTGCAAGTGCGTTATCGCAGTCATCCCGTAGATGTGACGGTTATTCCCCTAGAGGGGAATCGGATGAAACTGATTTTTGATCAGCCGCAATTTAGCATTACTCCCGGACAAGCCGCCGTCTTATATGACGGGGAAATGCTGCTAGGCGGTGGAATTATTGAACGAAATCAGGATGCAGTGTAGAGACGTGCCATGGCACGTCTGGGATATGGGGGGTTGTTCTGTAGGGTGGGCATTGCCCACCTACGGTAACTATTTTGGCAATGGTTCAATATGTCCATGAGTAGGCTGGTTTGAGGCACGAAATTTGCCGGGATTTACCCTGAATTTAAACTCTCTTTGGTGATTTTGACCGGAAACTTGGGTCCAGGCTCCCCGTCCTTCGACAGGCTCAGGAACACCTTCTAGGACGGCTTTTTGTGCTATCATAGTAAGCGGTTGAAATCCCCGCCTAAGCTTGCAGCGATATACACTCCACAGGATAGGAGTTGAAACCGGGACTGAGCCAGCAATAGGGAAAGACTGAAGGGCAACGGACGATCCGACCTGGAGGCAAACAAAAACAGTATTTGTGTTTTTGCTCTAAACGATACGTGTAGTCGCGGGAGGGCATTCCGAGACTTAAAACGGACAGGGAGCGCGTGTAAGACCTGTTTTCAGGCTGTGTGCGTAGAGCTGTCACCCCCATTCAGCGACCATTCTTTTAGGGGTGGCGTGGTGAGGAATCCCCCGCGCTTTTAGCCGGGGGAGGATGTCAAGCAATAAAGGAAAAGACATTGAGTAAGCATTCGGATGGAATCGCCCCTCATGGGGGTCAACTTATCAATCGTATTGCCTCAGAACAACAGCGATCTGAATTTTTAGAGAAAGCGGATTCCCTACCCAGGGTGCAACTTGATGCCTGGGCAGCATCTGATCTAGACTTAATCGCGATCGGTGGATTTAGTCCCTTGACCGGGTTTATGGAGCAAGGGGATTATGAGTCAGTCGTGGATAATATGCGTCTGGCGAATGGTTTACCTTGGTCTATCCCAGTTACTCTATCCGTTAATGAGGACGTTGCTGAACCATTAAAGGAAGGCGACTTAGTGCGTCTGGATGACCAAAATGGGCGCTTTGTTGGCGTTTTAGAACTCACGCAAAAATATCGCTATGACAAAAAGCGGGAAGCGATGAATGTTTACCGCACCGATGAGGAGAAGCACCCCGGTGTCAAGGTGGTTTATAACCAAGGAGACGTGAATCTAGCCGGTCCAGTTTGGTTATTGCAACGGTATCCCCATCCTCTGTTTCCTAAGTATCAAATTGATCCGGCTCAATCTCGGACGTTGTTTAAAGAACGGGGATGGAAAACGGTGGTGGGTTTCCAAACCCGAAATCCCATCCACCGGGCGCATGAATATATTATTAAGTGTGCCTTGGAAATTGTTGATGGTTTATTCCTGCATCCCTTAGTTGGTGCAACCAAAAGCGATGACATCCCCGCCGATGTGCGGATGCGTTGCTATGAAATTATGATGGATAACTATTTCCCCCAAAACCAGGTAATTTTAGCGATTAACCCAGCCGCTATGCGCTATGCGGGTCCAAGGGAAGCAATTTTTCACGCGATCGTGCGTAAGAATTACGGTTGTACTCACTTTATTGTGGGGCGGGATCATGCAGGTGTGGGTGACTATTATGGTACCTACGATGCTCAGCATATCTTTGAAGAGTTTGAGCCGGATGAATTGGGGATTATTCCGCTAAAATTTGAACACGCCTTTTACTGCGAAGTGACGGAGACAATGGCAACAGCCAAGACAAGTCCCAGCACTCCAGATCAACGCATTCACTTATCGGGAACCAAGGTAAGGGAACTGTTGCGTAAAGGTGAGTTACCTCCGCCGCAGTTTTCTCGACCTTTAGTCGCGGCGGAATTGGCGAAGGCGATGAAGGTGGAAGATTGATATCCTGCAAGTGAGTAGGGGTTTGGTAACCAAACCCCTACTGGTCAAGTTCTCTTTTCCCATTCCATCAAAATAGTGTACAACCACTGCTCCACGCGATCGCACATCGCCTGGGTCGAGTATTTGGCTTCGGCTTGTTGACGACAGGTATAGCGGTTAATCCTATCTAATCCGTTAATCGCCTCAACCAATCCCGCCACAGAATCCGGTTCTACCAAAAACCCCGTTTTCCCCTCCTCGACAATTTCCGCCGGTCCACCGCGACGGTAAGCAATCACCGGCACGCCACAGGCGAGGGCTTCTATTGCCACATTGCCAAAGGCTTCTACCCAACGCGGCGTCATTAATAATCCCCGACATTGGCGTAAGTGTTCCTGCAACTCACTCGTCGAGAAAAACCCTAAATAATCAATCGGCGCTTTCGGGTAATCCCGCAAAATCTGTTGCCAATAGTCCTGATTTTGCAGCACTCCCATAATTTTCAGGGGAATCCCCGTCTTATGAGACGCCGCCACTGCATCCTCTAACCCCTTTTCTGGGGAAATTCGCCCCATCCATGCCAACCACGGTTCAGGTTCTGGACAAAAATTATAGCATGATAAATCAATACCATTCCCCAGACACCGACAGCGATCGCCAAATGTAAACGTAGCCGCCTGTGCATGAGAATGAACCGCCACTGTACCCGGAAACGCCATCACCACTTGCTCAATTATCTCATCCATCGCTTCTGAGATAGAACCCATACTCACCAAATGGGCAACAGGACGAGAAAAAAACGGCGTTACATAAAAGGGCAGCCAATCATACGCAAAATTGACAATTAAATCATAGTCGAATTGCACTTGCCGTGCATAATCCCAAAACCCCGCCAAAACCGAAGCTGGGGGAATAATAATCGGTGTATCTCGTGCTTGTGTTTGAGTGCTAGTTTGCACCGTTCCGCTAATTTCCACCAGAGGCATACCCCAACCCGTAGACCCTTGTGTTGCTACAATGGTGACCTGATGTCCGCGTCTGACTAAATCGCTAGCAACATTACGCAACGTTAATTCAACACCGCCCGTCAATCCCGGACCCAAGGGACCCACGGGACTAGAAATAAGTAGTAATTTTAGAGAATTCTTGTTCATTAAATTATAAATTATTAAAATAACCAGTCAATTGTAGTGGTGTTGCACACCCTTGGCAATATGAATTAACCATTAACCCGGAAACCATAGGGGCGCAAAGCTTTGCGCCCGATTCAATGGTCAAATCCATTCCACAATTTTAGCAAGAGGAGGCGATTGAAATCGCTGCTACACAAACAAAGTGCGCCTGCGCGGACTAGGTTATAACGGGGATGCTAAACCAGATTTGGTATATACTTTTTTAGATGCCGTTGTTTTTTCTTTTTCGATGTAACTTCTTCCCCATATTCTTTCCTTGACTGTTACCGAGTTTAATTGAGTCATTATCGATACATCATATCGGGACTTCCTAAAATTAAAGCTGCCCGTAACTTTTCGGGACTATTCTCAATCTCCATTTTAGTTTGAGCCGAAATACTATCACCTAATGTATTCAGAAGTTGACTCGCATCCACTGATTGATTATCACCCAAGCGTCCCTGGGCTATCGCCGTTGCCAAACTGACCCGCCGCAGCATCGCATCGGGACTCAACCAAGCCTCTTGAATATTTTTATAGCCCTCAGGAGTGGAACAGTTATAAAGCGGCATACTCAGTTGATTTAACATACCCGAAATTCGCTTTAAATTTGGCTCTTTTGTCCCCGTCGCCCGGACAGCCGAAATAATATAATCATAGGGTGTCTTAAATTTACGACCATACTCATTTACCTGCCAAAACTCAGGACGTTGAAAAAGGGTGTCTAAGACAGCGCGAATATCCCCCTCTGTCTGCAAAAATTCCTTAGCCAGCCGCTTCACTAAACCGGAAGGTGGGTCATCGGCGACAAAGTATTGGGCAAGTTTATAACTAATATAACGGGCAGTCGCTGGATGACTCGCTAAACTATCGATCGCCTGTTCCACTTCCGCTACGCCACTGCCTTTAATCCGTTGACCTAGAAATAGTTTATCACTATAGTCATGGCGGTTTATATCGAAATAAAAGCCATTACTATCCCCCTTATTCTCATCCAGATCCAAACCCCATCCGGTTAACATATAAGCTAAAGCAATTACATCATCCTGACTATAGCCGCCATCAACACCCAAGGTATGAAGTTCCATCAATTCACGGGCATAATTTTCATTAATACCGCGAAATTTCCCCTTTGCACCCGGACTATTGGGGGCAGTATTGCGCCAGTTATCTAAATAAACCAACATTGCCGGATGATGAACTGTTGCGGCTAGCAAATCCCGAAAACGACCCAGGGCATAAGGTCGAATGGCTTGCTGTTCATAGGCACCAACCCAGAATTTAATGTCTTCTTTTCTGGCAAAAACATTAAAGTGATTAAACCAAAAGTTTACCATTACTTCTTGCAATTGCCGAGGACTGGCGATCGCACGCAGTAATCGCGCCTGTATTGCTTGCTGTAAGGGTTGTTTAGCTTTTTGGCGAGCTTGCTGACGTTCCTCCTCTGAACGCTGTTTTTGGCGGCGAGGTTTATACTGTCTGAGTAATTGAACTGGAGTCAGTTTTAGAGTACGCCATTGATTAAGCTGGCGAGTTATTTGCGGAGGTTCGGGAATGGAGTCTGGCGAAAGTTGAGATTGAATATAAGCCTCAATCCCCATCGATTGGATTTGTTCAATATCACCGGGACGAACACCAAAACTGAGACGATTTAGAATATGGAGAGATTTCGTCATTTGTCTTATGTCTTATGTCTTATGTCTTATGTTGATTAGGAAATCTCTACCTCATCTCCCCCAGCTCCCCCATCTCCCAGACGCGCCATGGCACGTCTCTACATTGCTCCCCCATCTCCCCTATGAAGCTACACGATTATTCTCCAAGGCGACAAAATTATCCGCTGGGCGCACTTGTTGCAGCAGATTTTGCAAATTTTCCCCTTCAATCACCTCCGTTGCTAATATCTGTTGTGCAATTTCTTCGAGTAAATCGCGATTGTGATTGAGAATCGCTAAGGCTTTCCGATGAGAGTTTTCCACAATTTCTCGCACTTCCACATCAATCGCTTTTGCCGTTTCATCACTCATACTCCGGCGTATATTTCCGCCACTATTGCCCAAAAAACTATTGCCTTGAGCCTGATTATACGCCAAAGGACCCAAAACTTTACTCATGCCATAAGTTGTGACCATGCGTTCAGCTAACTCTGTGGCGCGTTGCAAATCATTCGCCGCCCCTGTGGTGATATTACCAAAGACAATTTCTTCAGCGGCGCGTCCTCCTAATAGGGTGGCAATATCGCCGCGAAGTTCCGCTTCATTCATCAAAAAACGGTCTTCTGTGGGGAGTTGCAGTGTATATCCCAACGCAGACATTCCCCGTGGCACAATGGAAATTTTCGCGACTTTACCACTTCCCGGCATTAACGCACCCACTAAAGCATGACCAACTTCGTGATAGGCGACAATCTTTTTCTCAACATCGCTGAGAACCCGGCTTTTCTTCTCCAACCCCGCCACGACTCGTTCAATGGCTTCGGCAAAGTCGGCTTGAGCAATGGTATCTTGTCGCTTGCGGGCGGCTAATAAGGCGGCTTCATTGACTAGATTGGCTAAATCCGCCCCAGCAAACCCAGGTGTCCGAGTTGCGATCGCGTGCAGATCCACATCCTCGCCTAATTTGACTTTCTGGGCATAAATGCTTAATATTTCTTTACGTCCAGCTAAATCAGGACGGTCAACCAATACCTGACGGTCAAAGCGTCCTGGACGTAACAAGGCACGATCTAAGCTTTCGGGGCGGTTTGTCGCGGCGAGGACAATCACCGTCGCATCGCCAGCCGCAAAGCCATCCATTTCTGTAAGCAACTGGTTGAGCGTTTGTTCCCGTTCATCATTTCCGCCACTATGGAAATTCCCACTACTCCGAGATTTGCCGATCGCATCCAATTCATCAATAAAAATAATACAGGGTGCCTTCTTTTTTGCCTGATCAAACAAATCCCGCACCCGCGCCGCACCGGTTCCCACAAATAGTTCCACAAACTCCGAAGCGGAAATACTAAAGAAGGGAACCTCTGCTTCCCCAGCTACCGCTTTTGCCAAGAGTGTCTTCCCCGTTCCTGGAGGTCCCACCAGCAGTACCCCTTTAGGGATTCGCGCCCCAATTGCGGTAAAGCGATCGGGGTTTTGCAGGAATTCGACAATTTCCACTAATTCTGTCTTAGCTTCCTCCGCCCCCGCGACATTAGCAAAGGTAATTTTAGCCGATTCTCCTTCTACATAAACCTTTGCCTTACTTTTACTAAACGAAAGCGCACCTTCAGCGTCTCTGTCATTGCGGCGCAGGAAAAACTGAAAGGCGGCAACGAGGATTAGCGGCGGAACCACCCAACTTAACAGACTCAGTAACCAACCATTTTTGGGAGGAGGCGCAGCAAAAAATTCAATCTCTTGTTCCTGAAGCGTGTTCACCAAGTCTGGATCATAAACCCGGAGTGTGGCATAGATTTGTCCTTGTTGCTCATCTTGGTTGAGCAGTTCATCGGTTGGGTTGAGCGGATCGTCAGATGGTGAATTTAACGGATTGTCGGGTGTGTCCAGATCCGGTTCTACTTCTGTGTCTAGGGGCGGTTCTGGCGTTTCCAGCAAGTCTTGAGTGGCTTGGAGAGGATCTTGAGTGGCTTGCAGCAAGTCTTGAGTCGCCTTCAGGGGATCTTGAGTGGGCTTAAGCTGATAAATCACTTGGTCTTCCCCCACCGAAACCCGGGTGACTTTACCGTCGTCCAGTTGGTCGAGAAATTTGCTATAGGGTACTAGGGGAAACCGAGGAGATTTGGGTACAAACAAGTACCCCAGTAAGGATACACTCGCCAGAATTAATAGGATAAGACCAATCTGGCGACCGTGTGGCGATTTCGGTTTGTCTTTAATACTCATACATTTGTTATCTGCACGCTTGATGCCGTGGGCTTGGGTGGATGGGAGAATTCCTATTTTTAGGGTAACAAGTTAGCGTCTTATTCAAGGCATCAGAAGCCAACGCTCTCCCGTAGGGGAGCGTTGGGTACGCATTCGTATCAACTTACAGCGCTTTGCGCTGTAATAAAGTATAGTAGATCAAATTCCCCCTTTTTAAGGGGATTTAGGGGGATCGACAATGTACCGCATAGCAGAGCAAACTGCTGTAAGGTGCAAACTAATACTGACAAGGTTTTAAGTTGTGTCTATCTACTCCTTGACATTTTCCCCCTCATCCCCTAACCCCTTCTCCCACCGTGGGGAGAAGGGGGATCGGATTCTCTTACTCCCCTCTCCCGTGCAAAAAAAGCGAAGCATCTGCTGGCTTCCCCCTTTTTAAGGGGGACGGGAGGGGGATCTAAAAGGGGGACGGGTGTAGGTTTGCCCTCTGTCTTCTGCCTTTTTGGACTAACGCTCATATTCCACATAGTCCACTTGTCTATCATCAAGAGGAGGCGGTATTACTTCAGTGCGCCGCCTAGCTGAGGGGGCATAAGGAAGCGCATTGTAGGGATGGGGGACAACGTAAGTCGTCCGAGGTGGACGGGGTTGTTGTTGTCGCGACAGCACTGCTAATAATCCCACAACTACAACACCACCACTAATCGTTACCGCCATACCACCCAATCCCCAAACCAAGCCGGAAATAATCGAATTATCTTGCTCAGACTGCTGCACAGGAGTTACAGGGGGCGCTGCTTCAATCCGAGGGGGTATGAAACTATTGGGATTATTGGGATTAGTTTGTCCCATAAGATTGTCAATCAACGCTTGCTGATTTTGCATTTGAGCTTTTAGCTGTTCCGTTTCGGCGCGTTGCTGTTCCAGCATGCCTTTCAAGCGTTCTACTGTAACCTGTTGCTGTTCAAAATCATTACCTGCAAAACCTGGTGTTGTCTGAACTGGCATTTGCGGGTTCTGCCCATAAGCCGGATTATAGGGATTATAAGAATTGCTCTGTGGAAGTTGAGCGGTTTGAGAGGGAGGGGCATTGGTAATGCCAAGACTGTCTCCGCCTTTCATCATAAACAGAACCGCTACCCCCGCAAAGGCAGCCCCTGTTAGGAATGCCATACCATCACTCATCGCTCTTACCTCACATTTAAAACTGAACTACCACTCATTGTCACTGATACAGGCTGACTGCCGTTGGTGAAACTTGACTCCTTATGAGTTTATACATCATTGAGTCTATTGGGGGGGGTTCTCTGGCTGTTCTCCGTTTTCTAATTGAAAACGAGAAAGGCTCAATTGTCCATCCCCAAGGATTTTAAAACGTTTCTAGGCAGTATCACCAGGGTTATAAGAATTTCTATAGTTCCTGATATTGGTATCAACTTAAACCCAAATGCTCGAAATTGACAGACAGGTTTCGCCCTCACCCCTATCCCCTCTGCCAAGCCTGGGAGGGGGGATAGAATTTTTCCAGGTGGGTATTTTAAGCTACCTTAGGTCTAGAATTCAAGGTAAATCTACTCTACTATAGCCGCACAATCCAGATTGTGCTTCGATTCTAGACCATCTCGCTCTCCTGCGATCGCGCTTTCCCTATCACTTCATCGGAAGCTAGGTTAGGTAAGGGATAGGGGAAATTTTTTCGAGATGAGCGATCGCGGATACCTTAGCAGTTTTCTCGACCTGTGACAACTTGATCCCCTGAGCAGCGATTCATAATAATCACTAATCTAAAGCAGACGATGTTCCCCTGTCTGTGGGAGAATAGAACAGGACTGACGCTTGCTTCATGCTTTATTGGATCAATAGCGACTATTAGCCTTCTTGCGGGTATGGGTTGTGCGTCAGGTATCAAAACAGCCGACTTAAAAAGCCACATCTACTGCTGCTCACTACACAATTAATTTATGTCCACAGCCCCTAAAATTATCTCAGAAAATCGATGCTTCGGTGGTACAGTTGGCTTTTACTCCCATCACTCTCAAACCTGCAACAGTAAAATGCGGTTTGCTGTCTACCAACCGCCTAAAGCCAAATCTGAACGAGTCCCCGTTCTCTATTTCCTTTCTGGCTTAACCTGTACTGAAGAAAATTTTATGGCAAAAGCTGGGGCGCAGAAGTTTGCGGCGAAGTACGGATTAATGCTGGTGGCACCAGACACCAGTCCCCGTGATACGGGAATTCCTGGAGAAAATGACGACTGGGATTTCGGTACAGGCGCGGGTTTTTACGTCGATGCGACAGTAGAACCCTGGTCAGAACATTATCAAATGTATAGCTATGTCGTTGAGGAATTGCCAGCAATTATTGCCCAACATTTCCCGGCTCAAATTGATCATCAGGGGATTTTTGGTCATTCCATGGGGGGTCATGGGGCGCTGATTTGTGCTTTAAGAAACCCTGAGCAATATACATCTGTTTCTGCGTTAGCTCCCATTGCTGCACCAACACAATGTCCTTGGGGAAAAAAGGCATTTACAAATTATTTGGGTGAGGATGAAGAAAATTGGGACATCTATGATGCTAGCGAATTAGTGTTAACTGTGGGATATAAGCGCCCAATTCTTATTGATCAAGGGACAGCCGATCCTTTTTTGGAAAAGCAGCAATTGCTTCCTGGTATCTTTGCCCAAGCTTGTGAAAAAGCTGGGGTTCCTTTAACATTACGCTTCCAAGAAGGGTATAATCACAGCTATTATTTCATTTCCTCGTTTGTGGAAGACCACATTCGTCATCATGCAGCGGCGTTGAAGCTAGAGAATTAAGATATGTACGATGCTTTTGGTTAAAGGAAAGACCCCTCCCTAACCCTCCCCTGCAAGGGGAGGGAATCGGAATATATTTGTTATTGAGAGGTGTTTCCAATACCCAACTTAAATGGAATGGCACGCTCCAGTCAGCATTTTGGGACTACTGAAACCTTTGATATACCGTAGGGTGCAGCCTTAATTCAGTAACATTCAACTTAAATGTGTGATAGCTTAACCAAAACTTTCAGAGGCTAACAAATAAGCCTCACCACTACTCGAATCGCTATCAATTTCTACAAAAGCTGAATCTGTGCCATCTGGGGAAAGTTGTCTTCTGGCAATCCCTTGAGTGACGATTTGCAACAACTTTCGGGGAGTAAAGGATTCTAATTCTACAAAATTACCCAACTCTAACCATTCTAGTTCCTCTACCGACAAATTCTGCCGCACGTCTGGAGATAATTGTTTTGCCTGTTGCGCTGATTCTTCTGATCCTCGGACAAAAAAATTACGTTTGCTGTTTAATACATGACGAGGAAGTAATCCCAAATCGTAAATTGTCACCGTACTTTCGGCAAACCAGTTTCGGCTAGTTCGCAGGTGATGCAGCAATCTTACGCCACGAGGACTAGAATCATGGAGAGCATAAACTTTTAATTCTGGATTACGTTTTAACATTTGTAATACAGTTCTAAAAATTCTTTTGGGATAGCCATTGATACTGAGAACAGCGCAGTTATTTTCAAAGTGGAAATTATTTGAAATCAGGAGTTGTGCAATAGTCGCACTACCACAAACGACTACTCGGTCAAAACTATAGGCGCTGATATCTGGACTGATTTCGGCTTCGGTATTCTCCTCACGGGGAGAGGGTAGCATTTTTTCTGAGTTACCATTAATTTCTTGCCAGCGATTCAGCCAATTTTCTACTTGACTTTGAGCAATTAAAAAAGATTGAGATATTCTTTTTTGACGTTGTAGCTGTCGAATTCCCAAATAGATAGACAGCATTCCTAGGAGAACAGCAACTGCAAACATACCAAAAGAATTGAATATCGCTATACTTAAGTAAATACCAGTGACGATAATAAATCCTCCTAATACTTGCAACAATATGGCATTAATTTGGCGAACTTTAGGACTATTTTGATTAGATTTGCTAGCTTTAAATAAAACGAAAAAGATGCTAATATTTAAAAAATTTGAAATAATAAAAATTGAAAATTTACCGTAAAAATTAGACAAAAATTCAGCTAAAAACACATATACAAAAAGACTAAAAATAATATATATTGTAATCAAAGTAGCAATTTCTAATGACCGATTTCTCAAGCGCCTATTTAATAAATATACAAGTTGCTTGGGCGTAAAAAATAGAGTACCGTTAGCCGAAATATCTGCGATCGCCTTGGCAAAAAATGGGTCAGTAAATGTTGGTGTACCCATACTCGTCGGTTCAAAAGCAAAGGGATGCCCACAATTTTTACACCGCCCCTGATGTTCAGTCCGTTCTTGTAAATTATTATCCGTCTGACATTGAATACATTTCATAATTAGCGTCCACCAATACCACCATTTAATGGCATCATCCATTCCTGATGGCAATAGATAAGCACGATTAGTTTAAGCTTTGGTTAAGCTAGGCGGAAGTGTAGAGTTTTGTTAATTTTGGTGATTAAGAGCCGTTGTTTGCATAAAATTAGCAGCAGGTTGTAAGTTGTCATGCATTTAAATTGGGTATGAGTAGCGAGCAAGATGCTTAGTAGCGAGCAAGATGCTTAGTAGCGAGCAAGATGATGCTGAGTAGCGAGCAAGATGCTCGCACTACATACAAGGAATTCGCCATTATTGGCATTAAGGTTTAAATGCCGAACAGCTTAACTCCTCTCTAAACTTTCTAAATTATCGGTGATTTTGCCTCATCTAGATATCTGTTCCCACTCACGGTGAATCTGATGATAAAACATGGTGATCCTTCTCCCATTCCTTATATTCTGATCACCCTCGCCTTACTCGCGGCTGGCTACGGATGGTTTTATCTGAAGAATCAAACCCCAACCGTCAACACCACCGTTCCCACAACTCCTCCTCCCACCTCATCCAGCGCCTCTCCAACACCTCCACCCGCCCCCAAACCTACCCCTGCGGCTAATTCATTTCCGCCGCCAACGGCTGTCGCGAGTGGTACTCAGGTAAGAATTGATGGTTCTACGAGTATGGTGGGTATTAATCAAACTCTCAAAAATGGCTTTGAACAACAATTTCCGAATACAACCGTTATTCCCCAAGCCAGAGGTTCTGATCAAGGAATTCAAAACCTATTAGCTGGGAACACGGATATCGCGGCGATTTCTCGACCTCTGACTCCTCAAGAACAAAGTCAAGGTTTAGTCGCTATGCCAATTGCCACGGATGCGATCGCGATCGTGGTTGGCGTGTATAATCCCCTTACAAGCGGACTAACTCCGACTCAAGTCGAGGCTATTTTCCAGGGAAAAATTACCAATTGGTCACAAGTTGGTGGTGCTGCCAATGCCATCCGCGTCATCAATCGTCCCGCGATTAGTGGCACCCATCAAGCATTTCAAGAATTAGTATTAGCTGGAGAAAATTTTGGCACAACGCCGAATATTACCACCCTACCCCAAGACGCCACAACACCCCTACTTCGCGCATTAGGGAATGATGGCATTGGCTATGCGACGTACACTCAGGTGATGAACCAGAAAACCGTGCGTTCTTTGGCTGTTAATGGTGTACTTCCCGATCAACCGACGTATCCCTATCAACGAACCCTCTATTACGTCTACAAAAACCCAGCGAATCCAGCCGTTCAAGCCTTCTTAGGTTATGCGAATTCACCCCAAGGCAAGCAACTGATATCAGCAGGAAATTGAGTGATATTAACAGATTAGTTTATGCTGTCTTCAATGGTGCAACCACCCTAACCGTAGTTTTTGGTTGAATTGAAATTCCCAAAACTCCACTAATTTCTAATAATTGTGTCAGCGTTGCTGATTCATACTCTCTATCTTCATATCGCTGAAGCAGACTCTCTTCAATTCCCAGCCGTTGAGCAAGTTCTTTCTGGCTAATTTTAGCCGCGATACGGGCTTGAATCAAAATGCGGGGAAGCTGAGAAAGAGAACCGATTTCAAAAATGATTGGTTCGCTCTCATCCCGATTAATTAGAGTTTCATACTCCTGCATCTGGGCAGTAAAGTCATCGATCAGACTTTGGACTCCATCGACATTAAGCTGCCACATAATAGGATTAGTGTTCTTCAAGTCATTATCCGGGGCATTTAACAGTGCTAACGCCCTATCCAACCCTATTGAGAGCATCCCGTTTTGGACAAAGCATTACCTAAAGTAACGCAATTGCAATGGTTTCAGCCCCATTCAAAAAGCCAACGTGCCAAATTGGGATGCTCCCACCCTATTGGACTGACACAGCTAAAATTGTAGGATAGATTTTACAATTTGATGGGCGCACGCTATGCGCCCCTACAGTTTCTGGATGTAATTCTAATTCACCAATTAAGGTGTGCCACGTCAGTATTCTCCCTTCCCTATTGCCTGATCAATGACAAATGACCAATGACATAAGACCAATGACCAAATCAAGCAACATTGGCAGGTTCGACTTGTGCCAAAAACTGGAACGCCTTAGCAACATAAGCCGCACATTGTTTAGGTGACGTATCATAAAAAGCACGCCAAGCGGCTGCCTTATATTCGTCATACTTATCGGCTCGTTCTGGATATCGCTCCAACCAACCTAACCGAACAGCATGACCAATTAACACATCCAGGACAATGTATTCTTCAATTTCCAATTCTGGATTACGTTCCAATATCGCGGCTAATTCCACAAGTGCCTCAATATTCACTTGTCGATAGGTTGGCACTTGAATTTTATTGAGTAAATGCTCAACCCGCAGAGCAAAATTCTTTTCTCCAGGTGTCATTTCCGAGAGCAAAGGTTGACTATCCAGTCGATTGCGACGCTCTAATTTATCACCAATAACCAAACCCTTACAATGTTTCATCACTTGCCAGACTTTCGGGTAAAAGTCTTTCGGAACCCGACCTGCACTGCCATCCATTTGCCGTTTTCTCAGCCAATTTCCCGCCATGGTAATGTCTTCGTCGATATAGATTCGCTCCTCTGGCAATATCACCCAATTAATCGCATATTGCGGTTGTTTAACATGCAGCGATTCTTGTTGGCGTAATTTTTGGTTAACCCCTTCATACCCCGCCAAACAGGAACGCAATCGCATTTTAATGTCAAAGGGACTCAAGCGCATCAATGCTTCATAAGCTTCATCTTGCGTCACGCCTAATTCAGCCGCTAATTCACTCGTCAACAGCAGAATTAAATACCCAACCCGCAGTGTGAGTAAGCCATCAACCAGATGCGGTTCGGATTTAATCAGAATACTCAAGTAAATCAGGATTTCCTGAGTTAAAACGCGATCGCGGATATCTTCTCGGCAAAATTCGTCAATCTTCGCCCGGAGTTCCAGATGAGACATTGGATTTTTAATCAGAGAAGCCTCACTGTAAGCTTTGCCAACAGTAATCTGTTTCCCGCGCACCAAAATATCCGTTACCGCATCCGACAAACTAATTTCGACTTTATTCAGTAACCCCGCCGCTTGACGAATCACACCCCAGTAAGGCGATGCGCCTTCCGTACTAGCTCTGAAATAAGCTTCATTTAGCAAATCCGCCACCGTCACCACTCGGTTAGGTTGACCAAACCCTGTATCAAACTCCAGTCCCCGCAAGTTTTTCAGAGTGCGTAATAATTCAATTTGCTCATAAAGATTTTCTGAATTCCGCAAACTATCGAGCAAGGGTTGGAGATTCGTTTCGCATTCCAGTAAGAATTCCTGCGTATGACTTAACGGACCATTGTTTAGCGGATGATTCCTCAGGTAATACTCAGGCGGTGCTGCATCTTGAACCGCAGAGTCGCTAAACTCAAACCCTTGCAGCGTATCAATGCGTTCAACGCCTGCTGTGAGCATTAACTGATTTAAACGCCCTAACTTGACCCGCACCCCATTACAGAATCCCTCTTGCAATTCTTGGATTAATTCCAGTAAAGCGGAACCCTGAAGTTGCTCTTGTCCCGGATGACTAATTTCTTCTGCTGTCTGCACCATCTGATGCGTTAACAGCAGCGTCACCGTTGGACGTCCCAACTCACCCCAATGGCGTTGAATATACGTCAGTTCACTTTTAATTTGAGCCACTAGGAAATGATAATCCAAGGTCAAATAAAACTGTTGCTGGTCTAAAAACGCTGGCAAAAATACAATCGTTTCTTTCCCGAAGCGAAAAATACGGGATGTGGTCAAACTCCGCAGACGTCGAATCGGGCGTCCAGTTAAACCCAAGGAATCACACCGTCCAATTTGGGCATACAATCGGGATAAATCAGTTGCCTGACGCACTTGCACCGGATCAACTTGTTTGGGAGTCTGGGTGGCAATCCCATAAGCCGCGAGTTGCGCCTGTAATGCTTCATCCTCTGCCAACAGCGCAATTTGTACCACCGGATCTTGGTGACGCCCTACGCAAAAATGACGCCCTAAGGGGTCAACATCTCCCCGCGTAATTAATTCCTCCTGAAGCATTTGGGCAAACAGATACAAACTCTGCGCCCAGACAAGCGGCAAATTTTCATTGGGTTTGCGATTCTGAGAACGGGGAGAAGCACGTTCGGCTTCAATTTTGTCTTCGGGAACGTAATACACTTCCGGTAATAAGCGCATCCCATCTCGCTCAACCAGCAATGTATCCAAACGCCCCAGATAATTCCGCGCCCGTTCAACGTCTCCCCGAAACCAACCATCCAGGGCTAAGTAGGTAAAAAATAGGGGCCACTCGCATTCAATATGTTCAAATTGTTGCAGTTCCCAGGGTTCATAATGCAAGCGGGTGGTATCTTCTAGGACGGTTTGATGTCCATCGCGCAGGAACCGTTTACAGCCGTAGAGTCCCTGTAATTTATCGACTATTTTCTGGCGAGTTCTCTCCAGCAGTTCCACGTCTTCGATGGCAAATGCTGGGAACCCGATTACACTTAACAATGCCGCATCAGTTTCTTTGGAACTCGATTCCCGTGGTAATAGGGATTCTAACGTAATCCGCGATCGCGCAATTTCATCGGGGAGAACATGAATGACGGAGGCTTGAGATCCCCGCACACCAAATAAATCTAGCCCGTTAATCGCCTCTAATGCGGCTTTTGCCATGCCGACGGAACTGGCGTTGAGTTCAGGATTACCGCGATTAACTTTATTTCCCCGTTCCCAAATCCCGTAATCTGGTGTCCTATAGGTACGACCAATGTAATACACCAGATTCTGAATGAAATGCACCTCAGCAATGGTGTAAACAATGTGTAACCCTGATGCGGTCATCTGAGCCAGCATCAACAGGAATAGGGAGGTCGCATCGAGCTGCAAATGACCCCACTCATCATCCCCTACGACTACATCACCAGTGCTGGTATTATACTTGGCGTGTAGTGCATCCAGCAGAGATTGGTTGTCTTTGAACCGTTCCACTTTGGCGGCTTGCCGCATCATACAAAACAGCAGCCCCCGCATCAGTTTGACCACACTTTGTTCGAGTTCAAAGGTGCGCCCACTATCAGCGTCGAGTTTGCGGTACGCTAAGGCTAATCCCCAAACTGCCAAAATGCTGTACACGTTATCCCTGACCCAGGCATCGGTGTAGTCACCATGGGCATTCACGGCTGTACTGGCGGGTAATAGTCCAGTAATTGGATTTTGGCGATCGAGAATAATCCGAATCTGCTGGTAATAATCGTTGAGTCGAGCGGGCAGTTGAGTGGCGGTGATAGACATCCCTTAATCAAACTTGATATAAAATTTATTTTCTGGGGTCGTTAGTGAGAGTTCATGAGTTAATTTTTCTTAGCATTCCGGAGATAATATTCATCCATCTTTACCGTCACCTTGACCCACTTCTTGTCGTTTTGCCAACAATTCGTTACATTAATTTACATAATGTAACCAAAACAACGAAGTTGAAGTTATGGATGAGCAACAGCAAAAAGAAGCGAAATTTGGGTTCACGGCGAACGCTGAGAATTGGAATGGTCGTTTAGCGATGATTGGTTTTGTTGCCGCGTTGATTACGGAATATGTTTCTGGTCAAGGCGTGTTACATTTCTGGGGGCTGATGTAATACACTGCATCATACAGTTTTAAGCAATGGGTAAAGAATAGCTGGGTGTTCATTCCCTGAACCCCAGCTTTCTTGTGTATTCCTAGCGGATATACTCCTTGAGAATACTGTTGCGATTAGGATGGCGCAGTTTACGCAGGGCTTTTGCCTCGATTTGGCGAATGCGTTCGCGGGTCACGTTGAAAATTTGACCGATTTCTTCTAGGGTTTTCATCCGTCCATCATCTAACCCATAGCGCAATCGGAGAACGTCTCGTTCGCGGGGGCTTAAGGTATCCAGGACACTTTCTAAGTCTTCCCGCAGCAGATTTTTGGAGACTTGGTCTTCTGGGGTTTCACCATCGGCTTCGATGAAGTCACCCAGGCGAGAGTCTTCTTCTTTACCAATTGGTGTTTCTAGGGAGATGGGAAGTTGGGCTGATTTGGCAATAAATCGCAGCTTCTCGATGGTCATTTCCATGCGATCGGCAATTTCTTCTTCGGTGGGTTTGCGACCCAATTCTTGAGAGAGGATTTTGGTGGTCTTTTTGATCCGGGAGATGGTTTCGTAGAGGTGAACGGGGAGGCGAATGGTACGGGATTGATCCGCGATCGCACGAGTGATGGCTTGTCGAATCCACCATGTCGCGTAGGTGGAGAATTTGTATCCTTTCTCGTGGTCGAACTTTTCCGCCGCCCGAATCAGTCCTAAAGATCCTTCTTGAATCAGGTCTTGAAACGACAGACCCCGATTCATGTATTTCTTGGCAATGGACACAACCAGACGCAGGTTAGACTGCACCATTTTCTCTTTTGCCCGCCGACCCAGGAAAAGGCGTTGGCGAAAGGCGGGAAGTTCCATTTCTACCTCCTTTGCCCATTCTCCTTCCTTCGGTTCTCGCTCGAGCTGATCATACAAGCGATCGCGAATCCGTTCTAATTCCAATAAGTCCGCAATTTTACGCGCCAGTTCAATTTCTTCATCAGCCCGTAATAGCCGAATTCGACCAATTTCTTGTAGGTAGAGGCGAATGGAATCTTCGGTATAGTGCTTCTTTTTCGCTTGTGTGCGACGGCGGGTAGAACGCACCTTACCAGGCTTACTATCTTCCTCCCCCGGTTCGGGTTGAACGGCTTCCGAGTTCCCATCTGCCATATCATCTTGAGTGGCGTCATCCTCCAGCAAGAATTCAAACTCGCTTTGAGGCTGAGAAATTGTTGCAAGTACGTCGTGTGCCTGGGTCATGCCTTTTTCCTCATGCTCCTTCAGTTAAAGACCAGTAGATGTCTAATAATCTACTTAAAAGTTGTAAAAGTTGAGCCAGCGATTTCATCTTACCTTTTGCATTCTAATCGGTTATTGAATTGTTGAGCCTGAGAAACTCAGATGAAATTTATTCCTCTTAACTCAATAGGGATATGAATGCCGGGTAAAGTAATTTTCCATCCTGGCGGCTGTTGAGACTTTTTGATTCTAGCTTTAATTCAAAAAACTTGTTCGCGCTTTTGGGTACCTTAGATTGGCTGATAATCTTCAGCGGTTAAGAGCTTTTGCGCGAAATCGAAATGAATATTTGCCTAAAGAATGAAACCATTATAGATTGTCTTTCCTCGATTTGCATGGCTAGATGAATTGAGGGACTAAAGTTTAACTTGATGGAAGTACGCGAATAGAGTCGTAAGCTTTACTGTTACGCTGGGGAAAGCCATCGAAACTGAATCCGTCTGCTTGATGTCTCCCGGTTATGTCAATCCTTCTTTAATGTACTCTGGGACTCGACTGGTTCGTCCCGGACAAATCGCTGAAATGTGATCAGCCATTTTAATGAAGTTAGCTGACACTTCAACAGCCTTAGTTTCTCTAGAGTTCATGAAACACCCTATTTTAGTACAAACGTTCTGTTCTGTATTGAGAGAATTCTTCTTCTTTGACTACGTTAGCGAAGTTCAGCGTACATGCAACAAATTTTTTGAGGGTAGAGGTAATGCATAAGTCACAAAGGCTCGATGGTGTGTAAAACATTTGTTTTAGCACACAATAGGAGTAGTTGTGTTTAAAATCTGAATAAAATTCGCCGAGATGGTTACAATACGTAACGCTTGTGTCATCTTGTGTAAACTGACCGTCGGAGATGGAGATCAGGCAGAGGGGAGACAGTAGAGGGGAGATCTAACTCATTTAACTCTATATATAGTTGAAATAATGCCAGTTTTTGGCTGATGCCACTCTACAGATAGCGCTAACGAGAACTGAGTTCGCAGTCAGAAGGCATTATTTGAGTTGCCAGAGTTGGTCAATGGTCACAAAGTTAAATCCTTGATTCAGTAGGATTGGGATTAACACGGCTGTCGTTTGGGTAACATCTTCTCCTCCACAGTAACCATCATGCAAGACCAGGAGTGATCCATTCTGTACTTGCTGTAGGACTCGCCGGACAACGACTGAAGTCCCAGGACGTACCCAGTCTTCTGGTACAACACTCCACATCACAGGTCGGTAATGCCATTGGTGTAATAATCTGAGAGTTTGGGGAGTAAACAGACCATTCGGGGGGCGAACATCCCGCAGGCGATCGGAGTTCAGTCCACAAGCTTGGGTAATTGTGGCTTGGGTTTTTTCTAAACTTTGCTTGAGCGTATCTGGTGTCAGCAAGGGGAAAGAGTGGTGATGATAGCCGTGCAATCCAATCCAATGACCTTGGGCGTAGACCTCACGGGCAACGTTTGGTGCCGATTTGACACAAGTACCTAACCAGAAAAAGCTGGCTTTTACATCGTAGCGCTCTAGGACTTGCAGAAGATGGGGGGTGTACTGAGGGTGAGGACCATCATCAAACGTGAGCGCAATGGTTCGCGACTGGGGTGAACCTGACCAAAGACAATCAGGAAAGACAGTCTTCAGAATTGGGTACAGCAGGGGATAGAGGGGGGCAAACTGCATAGGGTAGGAGGGGGAGCAGGGGGAGATGGGAATACAGCCGATTCTGTAGGGGCGGGTTTTACCCATAACGTTTCACAAACCGATAACTGAACTAAACCCGCCCTTGTCCGGATTCAGGGGACGCAAAAATTAAGGTTAAAACTCAACACTCAACACTCAACACTCAACACTCAACACTCAACACTCAAAACTTAAGTCATCAAGGGTCAGTTGACCGTCAAAGGCATAGAATGTAATGCGAGAGATATTCGGCGCATTAATCTGTAGCTGGGTATTGGGAGGTGTAGATGAATCTGATCCAGCTAAATTGGGTTGAGTTGTCACTTGATCAATAAGCATACCCTGGGAGTCGTAAGCCGACATGATCGTTCGCTGGGAACTGGTGACGTAGCAGCAGAACCGAGCAATCGGCTGCAAAAATGTTGCTTCTAGCCAACCGCTTTTAGGTGCCGCCATGAGTACGATTGTACCAGAGCGGGGCGGATAGGCAGGGTTTGATGGCTGTAGAGCGATCGCGTTTTTAAATGTCACTCCAAACGGGTGAAATTGATGCTCTACCACTTCAAAACAGGTTAAAGCTTCCAAATTAAGGCAGACACTCTTCGGTCTTATCACGAGTAAACTCGACTCATATTCAGCTATATCCCAGTCAGGAGAAGCGATCGCCGCTTGCGACTTGATGAAGTTATCATCTATAATTTCCTGTAACTGTAAATTGCATTGCATTGTTATAACAGATTTTAAACAACAAATAAATAAATTGATGAGATCGAACAACGGAAAGCTTATAACTCTATAAGCCTAGAAAAAATGTCAAGTTTTCGGTTTCAATCACCGCTCAAATCTCCTGCTCTCACAATCACCAGATATCTCCGCTCTGCTGGCAAATCACGTCTACAGGCTGGTTATGTTCAAATTGAAACTCAGCCGCAATGATGCTCCCTGGAACCGTCTCACTCAAAACTACAAGTGTTTTTTAGGTGATTACTGATATGAGTTTGTACCCTTTTGTGTGTAAACGTCCACTCACATAAAATCCTCCGATGAAATAATATTGAGAAAAGTTCCCTCAGTTCAAAACTTATGATTTTAACGCCTTTCTCAAAGATTGACTCACGTTGACCTAGGATTCCGGGTTAAGGGAATCAACTTAAAGTCAGAGGCTCTCGACCCTAGAATCAGGGATGATAGCAATAGCGATAAAATTGAGATATGATTGAACCCAACGGTTTTAAACAGCACTCCTTAGTGACCTCACTGGGACGCATGACATACTACACGGCTGACGACATGCCGTGGCAAACCCCAGAAACCCCTGAGCCAGAAGAACGACCAACATTAGTGTTTTTGCATGGCTTTGGAGGCGGGTCATCAGCGTATGAGTGGTCAAAGGTCTATCCGGCATTTGCTAGTGAGTATCGAGTTTTAGCCCCTGACCTCATCGGTTGGGGTCGTTCAGAGCATCCTGAACGCAATTATCAGATTGATGACTACATCACCACGATTAATGAATTCCTAGAGCAAACCTGTCCTCAAGGAACACCAGTGATTGCTTCGTCTCTAACCGCCGCTTTGACAATCCGAGCCGCGATCGCACGTCCTGAACTGTATAAGTCTTTGATTCTCACCACTCCATCAGGACTCTCTGATTTCGGGGAAGACTACACACGTAGCTTTTTTGCTCAGTTAATCAGCACACCGATTCTGGATCGCATCCTCTACAGCACTGGTGTCGCCACTGAAGGCGGTATCCGCAGTTTCTTGGAAAGTCGGCAATTTGCTCGTTCCAGCCGAATTTACTCAGAAATTGTGGATGCTTATTTAGCCTCAGCTCAACAACCCAATGCTGAATATGCAGCGCTGTCGTTTGTACGGGGAGACTTGTGCTTTGACTTATCCCTGTACATTACTCAACTGACCACTCCCACAGCAATTATCTGGGGACAAAAATCGGAATTTACCAGCCCAGAAATCGGCAAACGACTGGCGGCTCTCAATCCGAAAGCTGTTCAAGTCTTTCAAACCCTTGAAGATGTTGGATTGACTCCTCAGCTCGAATTACCAGCCGTCACAATTGGTTTAATCCAAAAGTATTTGAAAATGCTAAAGTCTGAGGACAGAATTGCAGATTAGTCCTTTGTCATTAGTCTTTTGTCATTATCTCCCCCAGCTCCCAGACGTAGCATGCTACGTCTCTACATGCTCCCTATTCCCTGTTCCCTTTCATTCAACCCTGACATCAATCACGCTAGCGTTGAAATTGTAATCCTTACCCTCTAATTCCACAGGCGTTCCAATTTTAAGCTTGCTATTTCCCAGAACCGGACCATCATCGGTAATAGTGGCTTGACCACCGAGGGTCATTAGTATATCAGTACTAAATGTGTCTGGTCTGGGATCGGGTAGTGCTTTAGCCGAGCCATCGGGTTGAGGTACAATAACCAGTCTTGGCAATTCTTGTACCGATATGATGTCTACCTGACCAGAGGGTTGATTGCGAATAACGATATTTGTTTTCTTTTCTTTTCTAAATTGAGACATCAAATCCTCTGGCTTACGCACGCTCAACCCTCGAACAATCAAATCAACTTCAACAGATTTTTCGGCGCTGCTTCCAGGTATCTGAGCGACGGAACCTGTACCTGGAATGAAAAAGATTCCCACAATCACTAATAAAATGACCAAGACAGCCCCTAGATCAAGAAGGCTGATTTTACCAAAAAGACGACCTTTAGAATCCAAAATAGTCATAAATCCTCACGATTAGTATTTTTTAACTCTCGTTTTAACATCAACAGAAGACTCAGTTATGCTGTCCTGAGTTAAATTACTACGGCAGCAACAATAGATCAGTATAACCTGTGGAAAGCTTAGGAGTTTAAAACCGCTACCGCGCATTCCTCTCCGATCTCGCATACACGGAGTTTCCTGCGACGGAGGCATTATTATGAAGATTCTTATGCTAGGCACAACAGCAGTCTCCAAAGGCTACTGAGCGTTACTGGCGTCTTCAGGGTGTGGGAGGTAAGCGATCGCGTCGTTCGTAGTAGGCACTTTAGTGCCATAAACCTGACGGGGTGATACGCTACTTGGAAAGTAGATAGTCTACACGGTATAAGGTAGTAATAATAAGGCTTTGGCTTTGTTGTCAGTCCATGAGAGATCAGCGCTAAAGCGCTTACTACAAACTCTAAAGTTGACGCTATGGATCAGTCTCCCTCATCCGCTTTACCGAAGCCAGAGATTAAAACGCTGCGTTTTACCACCAAGTTTACCTATGGAGTGGGTGAGTTATCAGCCGCGATTCCTGGCAATATTTTATCCTTTTTCTTCTTGTTTTTTCTCACGAATATCGCTGGACTTAGTGCGAGTAAAGCGGGTACTGTGATGCTGATTAGCAAAGCCTGGGATGCGATTAATGATCCGCTGATTGGCTGGCT
The DNA here is from genome assembly GCF_040217205.1 of Coleofasciculus sp. A1-SPW-01. Lineage (NCBI taxonomy): Bacteria > Bacillati > Cyanobacteriota > Cyanophyceae > Coleofasciculales > Coleofasciculaceae > Coleofasciculus > Coleofasciculus sp. A1-SPW-01. Next base: position 67,757 of record NZ_JAVJNP010000048.1, read on the forward strand.
GAGTGATCACACCCGTTCACCTTGGGGACGGCGTTATCCGTGGATTGTCTGTGGCGCGGTTCCTTTGGGACTCTTTTTTATGTTGCTGTGGATTGTGCCGACGTTTAGTCAGGATGCTACGTTGAATCAGCAGGCGTTATTCGGCTACTACGGGGTTTTAGGGGTTTTATTTTATGCTGCATTTACATCAGTGTTGCTGCCCTTCTCTGCCCTAGCTCCCGAACTGACTCAAGATTATCATGAGCGGACTAGCTTGATCAGTTTTAAATCGGCATTTTCTGTCGGTGGCGCAATTTTGGCATTAGTTTTGGCTCAAGTTATCTTTTCTGTAGTGGAACACCCTAGCCAAAAATATTTAGTGTTAGGAATTGTCTGTGCTACTTGCGCTGTTGTATCTGCCTACGTCAGTGTTTTAGGAACTCATCGGGTTGTCCTCAATCAGCAAGAATCAGAGACAGTGAATGAGTCGGTACGCCCATCGTTACCCTGGCGATCACAAATTGGCTATATCTTCACTAATCGCCCTTTCTTGTATGTCATGGGTATTTATCTTTGTTCTTGGTTAGGCGTACAGATTACTGCCGCAATTTTGCCCTACTTTGTGATTAACTGGATGGGATTACCCGATCACCACTTTACCCAAGTCGCGATCGCGGTTCAAGGAACGGCACTGGCGATGATGTTTATCTGGAGTTTTGTGAGTAAGCGGTTGGGGAAAAAAGCGGTTTATTTAATCGGGATGCCGTTGTTAATTCTGGCGGAAGCTGGCTTATTTTTCCTACAACCGGGTCAAGTGGGTTTACTCTATGGTTTGGCTGTATTGGCAGGATTTGGTATTGCTACGGCTTATCTAATTCCCTGGTCAATGTTACCCGATGTTGTGGATCTCGATGAACTCAATAGCGGACAACGACGGGAGGGGATTTTCTATGGGTTCATGGTATTGTTTCAGAAAATGGGGTTTGCGATCGCCCTGTTTTTAGTGGGAAAAATACTCGACTGGGCAGGGTTTATTTCCAGTGTGGCGGGAGAACCTAATCCTGTACAACCAGAGTCGGCGTTGTTTGCCATCCGGATGATTATTGGTCCGTTACCGACATTGATCTTACTTTGCGGTTTGGTTTTTAGCTATTTTTATCCGATTACTCGCGAGGTTCATGTCCAAATTCTCCATCAACTCTGGGAACGCAATCATCAGTCCTAATGTGAATGGCACGCTCAATAAGCATTTCTGGATAAATGAAACCTTAATATACCGTAGGGTGGGTTGACCCACTTAAAATAGGGCTTTGTTTGTAGTGAGAACTTTAGTTCTCTAACGCCTAGCTGGAAAAGGCTGAGGTTCCCTCACTACGAAGCCAATCTATCGCACCATTTTAGCTGGGTTAGTCCGCCATCGTGGGCTCTTGCGAAGTCGAAACCCACCAGCCTTAAGTCAGCGCCATTCGTCTTAATATTAGGGGCATGACAGGGCTAAAATAGTGACATAGATTTTAGGTTTTTTGGGCGCACGTCGGTATCTTTTTGGGCGCACGTCGGTGCGCCCCTACGGTTTCACGTTATGCTAATCTACCAAGTTAGATATGCCATTTATTATGGAAAATACAGCGGAATACAGTTGTGCCTACTGTGGCGAAGCCAATGTCACCTTTATTGATATTAGTGCAGGCTCTCAGCAATCGTATGTTGAGGATTGTCAGGTTTGTTGTCAACCGAATATTTTGTATGTCCGGATTGATGAAGAAACCCTCGACGTGGAAATTGATACGGATATGGAAAGTTAACTGGAACTGACATAATGGAGAATTAATTGATAGGGAACCCACTAGACCTCATGAAACAGTCGCGGTAAAGTTAGCTACTCACCCGCCGCTTGTAGGATTGTTGCATACAACTGACTACTTACCCGAAAATCTAACTCCCCCATCAACCGATCTATCAGAGGCTTGACCGTGGGAATGAAACCATTCTGTTTAGCTTGTAGTAGAACGCCTAATAATCCAGTTACGTTAAGTCCATAATTAGTTGCCAACGCTCTACCACGCCGCTCATCCATCAGGAGTAAGTTGGCTTTCAATTCCAGCGCCAAAATGATTGCTTCGGCTTCACCCAAATCAATATTGTTCTGGCTAGTTTGAATATCTGTCACTCTTTGAACATCAGCGACTGTCTTAGTCTGAATCCAAGATAGAGACTGTACTTCAACTGCACCAGGAACAATTTTATTCACTGCCACCATTTCATCATAAACAGCTTGCGGAATAATGATGGTTTTATAGAGTTGCCGCAATAAATCGAGCTGACCAATTGCTGCCAGATTGGTGATGGGTGAAGTATCACTGACAACAATCATAGTAAGCCCATTGACTGCAAGGTTTGAATATCCGACTGAAAATCCTCTACATCATAGTTGATACAAAGTCCTCGTTTGGCTAATTCGTGTTGGAACTCAATTACGGTCAGTCCAGTCCAGGTGCGGACTTTGCCACTGCTGATTTTTTCTTGTTTGTACAGCATGATGGCAATCTCTAGCTTTAGTTCATCCTTAGTCATCTTGGTGGCTTGGAGGATGTCATTCGGTATGACCAGACTCATCGGTTTCGGTTGGAGGAAATTGGATTATTCTGATTCTAAGGATAAGCGATTCTGCATCAGATGGAACGGAATCATGCAGTTACCGCACACGCTTCGCGATCGCGTGTGACAGTTGCGTAAGTCCTGCTACTCATTCTTTGAGATCCATTCTCATCCCTGAGATAGAGATCTCAGCGTAGCTTTAGCTTTTTTATCATTTCGTCGCAGTAGCGTAACACACCATTACCTCGGCTAAACTATTACGCATTAAAATTTGAAATGGGTAGCGATATAGCTGTTAGGACAGATGATTTATGTAGAGACGTTCCATGGAACGTCTCTACAATGATGCCTCTAGAGAAGAAGACGCAGGATTTGTCAGGACTTACGCAGCTACACCACTTATGGAGGAAAAGGTGCGTTAAGCTACGCTAACACACCCTACACATAAAGGATTTGTGTAAGTCCTATTTGTTAAGATTTTTGGTCGTTTGGCAAAAAAAGTCAGTTTATGGGGGAAACTTTTCGTTAGAGAGCGTAAAAGGTTATTGAACCATGCCGTATCCTAAAGTTCGCCCGCTTTGGACTTTTCTGCTTCTCTTGTTGGCAGGAATGCTCGCTCCTTCCTCTACCGATGCTCAATCCATTACTCCAGCAGCAGATGGCACGGGAACGATGGTAACACCGGATGGAAACCGCTTCGATATCCACGGTGGCACGTTTTCAGGAGATGGGGCAAATCTGTTCCACAGTTTTGAGCAGTTTGGCTTAGATTCGGGTCAGATTGCCAATTTTTTATCCAATCCTACGATTCAGCATATTATCGGGCGAGTTGTTGGCGGTGATCCTTCCCAGATTAATGGGTTAATTCAGGTTATGGGGGGTAACTCTAATTTAGTGTTGATGAATCCGGCTGGCTGGGTGCTGGGTTCAGAGGCTCAAATTAATGTTCCGGCGGCGTTTACGCTGACAACGGCGACGGGTGTGGGTTTTGAGAATGGGTATTGGTTCAATGGGTTTGGTGAGAATGACTACTCGAATTTAAGCGGTACACCGAGTCAGTTTGCGTTTGATTCGATACAACCGGGAAGTATTATTAATGCGGGCAACTTGGAGGTGCTAGAAGGTCAAACCTTAACCCTGCTGGGTGGTACTGTGGTTAATACGGGCGAAATTCGGGCACCTGGAGGAACCATTACGATCGCGGCTGTACCGGGGAAAAATCGGGTTCGGATTCGTCAGTCGGGACATTTGTTGAGTTTGGAGATTAAAGCACCTCGGACAGTGGATGGACAACTGTTATCGTTTACCGCGCGGGATTTACCGGATTTGCTGACGGTTGGGGCGACGGGTATGGAGACGGGATTGACGGTAGATGCGGATGGTACGGTGCAGTTAGGGGAGTCTGGGACAAGGATACCCACAACTGAAGGAAGTGCGATCGCCTCTGGTAGCCTAGATGTCTCTAATTCAGGTGTAGGCAAAGTTGGCGGTGAGGTGAATATTTTAGGTCAGCGCGTTGGTGTATTCGGGGCTACGGTGGATGCTTCGGGTACAAACGGCGGTGGATTGGTGAGAGTGGGAGGGGATTATCAAGGTCAGGGTACTATACCGAATGCGTCGCGGACGGTTGTTAGTGCAGATTCGAGGATTAATGCGGATGCGCTGGTTGAAGGGAATGGGGGACAGGTGATTGTTTGGGCGGATGACGCCACTGGGTTTAATGGCAATATTAGCGCTGGTGGGGGGAGTGATTCTGGGGATGGTGGCTTTGTTGAGGTGTCGGGAAAAGACGCATTAGCCTTTAGTGGTTATGTTGATGTGTCGGCGGCAAATGGTCAAGATGGGACTATTTTACTCGACCCTAGAGATATTATTATTGAGCCAAATGATGGGGTGGCTGATGATAATGGTCAGATTTCTCCTGGCGTAGATGAAGAAATTCTCTTTAATGATGGTGGGAATGCGGTTGATTTTGAAATTGATGACACAGCATTGACTGCTTTGACGGGTAATATTCTTCTGCAAGCGCAGCAGGATATTATTGCCCAGGCTGGGACGAATTTGAATTTCACCAATCAGACGTTTGGTGAGACGATTCGCTTTGAGGCGGGTCGAGATATTCAGATTAATTCACGCCTAACTACAGCAGGTGGTTCGGTCGAGTTAACCGCGACAACGGGCGGGATTGTGTTTGATGGTATTGATACCAGTGTGAATACAGGGAATGCTGGTTCTGTAACGTTGCAAGCGGCGGGGGATATCACAACGATAGAGAATTTTCTTGTAGAACTCGTCGATCCGGAAAATATCTCAGCAGGCGTTACTGATATAGCAGACGCCAGTATAAATACGTCGGTGAGTGTTAATGGTAGCGGCAATGGGGGTGATATTTCTCTTATCAGTACGAATGGTTCTATTGATACGAGTTCTGGAGATATCTTATCTGTAACGCCTGATGGTAGGGGAGGTTCTGTAGCGTTACAAGCTGGGGGCAATATTACGGTTAAGTCTATCGGTAGTTACGTTAATCCGACAGGGGATGCTGGATCGATAACCTTGCAAGCGGGAGGTAATATCACAACCACAGGTCTTTTGGGTGAAAACGGTGAGGGAACACTGATTTCTAGTGCAAAAACGGGTAACGGGGGTCAAATTTCTCTAACCAGTACCAATGGTTCGATTGATACCCGTTCAGGAGAAATTTGGGCTTTTTCAATTAATGGCAACGCTGGCGCGATCGCACTGTCTGCTGCTGATGAGATTAACACGGCTGAAATTAAGGCGAGTGCTGAAAGTGGAGATGGGAGTGGGGGAACTATCTCCTTTTCTAATGCTGGTGATGTGAATACAGCAGAGATTGATGTGAGTGCGGATTTGGGAAATGCAGGGAGTATCTCCTTTTCGGGTGCGAGTGATATTAATACGGCAGAGATTGATGCGAGTTCCGTTTCTGGAAATGGGGGAACTGTCTCTTTTTCCGGTTTTGTTGATATTGCTGATGATACTGATACGGGACAGATGACGTCCTCATTTTCTCCCCCTGATGACAATAGTACGCAACAGATAGATGTCTGTTCGGTTTCCGGAAATGGGGGACCTCTCTCTTTGTTTAGTGTTGGTGAGATTAACACGGCACAGATAGATGCCCGTTCGGTTTCCGGACATGGGGGAACTGTCTCTTTGTCTAGTGCTGATGAGGTTACTGTTGATACTGATTCGGGACAGATAACGCTCTCGTTGTCACTTTCTGGTGTGAGTGAGATTAACACGGCACAGATAGATGCCAGTTCGGATTCCGGAAATGGGGGAACTGTCACTGTGTCTGGTGCTGGTGAGATTCAAACAGAACAGATTGATACCAGTTCGGTTTCTGGAGATGGGGGAACTATTTCATTGTCTAGTGCTGGTAATATCGATACGGCACAGATTGATGCCAGTGCAGTAAGTGGGAATGGGGGAGCGATCGCACTTTCGGCAGGGGATGACATTAACACGGCACAGATTGATACCAGTTCAGCAAGTGGGAATGGGGGAGCGATCGCACTTTCGGCAGGGGATGACATTAACACGGCACAGATTAATACCAGTTCGGCAAGTGATGAAAGTATTGGTAACGGTGGAAACGTAACTCTTAACGCTCAAGGAAATGTTCAAGTTACCTCTATCAATGCTCAAGGTGGAGACAGTGGGATGGGGGGTGATGTTGACATTACCGCCAACGGATTTTTCAGCGCCACAGGCACGTTTACAGACCAGAATAATATAGATACCAGCATTTCCACTGCTGCTGGGAGTGAAGGAGGTCAAGTTATCATTCGACATGGAGGTGGTGTTGGTATTGCCTTTGATGTAGGAAATGCCTCTTTAAATGGAACGGCTGGAGCTATTACTACTGGCACTGATAATTCAATTCTGCCACCCCAGTCTTTTTCAGGTTCTTATAGCCAGGGAACTCCGCCAAGCGATATTCAGATCATTGCTCAAAATAACTCTTTTGTGGTCTCGCCGCTACCTTCTGTGATTTTGCCACCCCAGTCTTTACCAAATGTTATCAGCCAAGGTATTTCTCCTAGTAATATTGATTTCGTCCCTCAAGATAACGCTTTTAATTCACCTCAAGACAACTCTTTTATAGCTGGCAATTGTCCACCTGACTGTAATCTTGAAATCAGCAACTTGAGGGCGAGTAATCCTCTCCCAGAGTTGGTTTTTGAATTAGAGGAATTGTTTACCAGTGAGTTTGAGCAGTATCTAGGACAGTCTGGTACTCCGATTAAAACACTAGAGGATGCTCAGGAAGAACTTCGGGCGATTGAGGAGCAAACAGGAGTTCGGTCAGCGCTTATCTATGCGTTCTTCCTCCCATCAAATGCTTCTCCCTCTGACCCAATCAATTCAGAAGAACCGGATGCAAACGTACTTTGGGAATTGCCTCAGTTAGGACAGGTGAGGAATAACATTGGTCGGCGTCAGCTTCTACATGAGCGAGAACAGCCTAATCCCGACGAGCAACTACATCTTGTGCTGGTGACTTCTAGAGGGCGATCAATTTGGCGACGAGTACCGGGAATTACATATGAGCAAGTTGAGGACGAGGCAGAAAGGTTTTACCGAAAAATCATACGGCAAAATCCCTCTTCTGATTATGCTAACGATGCAAAAAAATTCTATCAATGGCTAGTTGCTCCTCTAGAAAAGGATTTACGATCTAGAAACATTGACAATCTAGTGTTCCTTATGGATAAGACATTACGCTCATTTCCGATTGCTGCACTACAAGATGATCAGGGATTGCTTTTAGAAAGATACAGTATTGGTTTGATGCCAAGCCTCAGTCTGACCAGTACTTCCTACGAAGATATAAAAAAAGCTCAAGTCCTAGCTATGGGAGCCTCTGAATTCATTAACCAACGTTTTTTAGCAGCAGTACCAGTGGAGTTGGAGGTGGTTGCAGAGCAACTCTGGCCTGGGACTGGACGGAATTTCCTCAATGATAAGTTTCAAAAGGAAACCCTTCAAGCACAAATTTCTTCAGGAAAATTTAGTATTATCCACTTAGCTACTCATGCTCACTTTGAGTCTGGGTCTCCTAGTAACTCCTTTATTCAATTGTGGGAAAAGGAAAAACTAACACTTGACCAACTAGAGGAACTAAAACTGAAGAATGTGCCTGTTGAGCTATTAGTTTTGAGTGCCTGTAGAACAAGTTTGGGCAACCGACAATCAGAATTAGGATTTGCTGGTTTAGCAACGGAAACTGGTTCAAAATCTGCTTTGGGAAGTCTATGGTCTGTTGATGATGAGGGAACACTAGTTCTCATGGCAGCCTTTTACGAGCAATTGAGGAAAACACCTGTCAAAGCAGAAGCTTTGCGACTGGCTCAACTAGCCATGAGCAGGGGGGACGTGAGAATAGAGGGTAAGCAAATAATAACACCCGATGGCAACATCCCCTTACCCGCTGATTGGGAGACCACAGATCGAATGTTCAATCATCCCTACTATTGGAGTGGTTTTACACTGATTGGAAATCCCTGGTAAGCTCAAAGGTTTGACTTGAAAACCGTTTTGTCTATAACTATTTTTTAACGCACATCTATCGGTGTAAGTATTCCTTCTGGTGGGTTTGGCTCAATTGGTTGTACTGGCAATCGCTCCTCTATAGCATTTGCTTTCTCGTTAGCTGCTATAGCCCTATATCCAGCTATTGCTTGTTCCAATAGTCTCTCAGCTTCGTCCTCTTTCCCTAAGAGCAACTTAACATTTGCTAAGCGAGCCTGCGTCTCAGCTAAACTGTATTGTTGTTGGGCAGCACTCAGTAATTGGATTGCCATTTCATAACTAACTTCAGCTAGCAAATTTAACCCTGATAATCGATAAAGATCGCCCAACCTCATGTAGATAAGGGCATTTGGGCTTCCTTGGTCTGCCTTCTCTTTGAGTGTTTTAATGGCATTAGTTATTAGATATTCCCGTTGGTAGAGATCAGCTAGAGAAATCGCTCTATCATCGCCTGTTGAGTTTTGAGTGATGCTTCTCTCTGCCTCTTGTATTCTTTGAATACTGTATTCCTCGAGTATCTCAAATCCTAGATTAGCTCCAAGATCGCTCCGAGAGGATGCTCCGTTACTGGCTTCAACGACCACTAAATATTTTTCTCCCCATTCCAAGGATGGGGCATTACCAGGGTAATCAACTGCCGTTGAACTTACTGTAGTCTGCCACAGCAACTCTCGATCTTCTGTCTCCACTCGAACGGTGTAGCTCGTTACTCCTTCCACCTCGTTCCAGCGTAGAGTAGGCTTTTCGGTGAGCAAATAGGTCATGCGAGGACTGATGACATAGGGGAGATGCGGATTATTTCCTCCAGATATATTATTATTGAAACCTGTCCGAATAATTGGTGGACTACCAGGGCAATGTTCTTGTACTGACTCTGTTTTACCAGAATAATATAGTCGCACGGAATTACCATTGGAACAGACTAGCTCAACCTCTGCTCCTCTACCTAGTCTTAGCCGATCTCCACTTCCAACTCTCTCACCCATACCTATTGGCTCAAAATTATTCTTGCCTTTGGGTTTAAGCTCTACTAGACCAATAGGCTCCCTAATGTAACTAGCCAAGGCAGCAGGCATTGAAATAATGGCAGTAGCACAAGATAGAATAAAAGCATTTATAAAAAGCTTTGTGTGTTTCATAATCTTACTCAAGAGGGTAAACGCATTTCCTTCAATTTTAACAATTTACTTCTGTTGAAGAAAGTAACTGGGCTATTCCTGGGCATCAATTCGTTCCAATGCCATGTTTAACCAGATAAAATCCTCTGGTAGTGCAGCATCGTTATAGTCGTGACAGCTTTCCCATTCATCGAGTGCCTCTTTACTCTTTCCTTGTTTTTCTAGTTCTTCTATTACCATTGCTAGTAAGCAGTGAGCAGGAGCCTTATTATCGGCAATTTTAATAGCTCTCTGAAGATCCATTTCCGCTCTCTCAAACTGACCAAGTTTTAATTTTAGCCAGCCGATGTTTTTGTTCAAAGCATATTCCAAATCAACATTATTTTTGTCTCTTTCGCGTAACCTAAGCTGCTGTAGTACACCAGCAGCAGCAGTATATTTCTTATCAAGAATATAAAGACGTGCCAAATTGTTATAAGCATTGTTATTACCTCCTTGGGCGGCTATTTGGTAATGAGTACGAGCCAGCTCATAATTCTGTAAATCTTCATATAGTAGACCTAAAAAGAAATAGGTTTTTGCATCATCTGGGTTGAAAGCTAGCGCTCGTTTAAAAGACGATTCAGCTTTAGCTACATTAATTGTCTTGTCTTTTTCGTTCAGCTTGTATTCTTCGCTCTGCTTGTATTCTTCGCTCTGCTTATCAGGGCATTCTTTGTTATGATAATATTCCTTGCATCCTTGTTCACGAAAATAAACAGCAATCCGAGGAAGTGACGATAAATGAATTATCCAGATAGTAAGCGCTAATATCAAGGCAATAAATGCCATTGTCTCTTGATAAAAATACTTATGAATATTAAAATTTTTCAGGACTCTTTCTAATATTTCTTGTCCGCGCAACACTTGAGTTAGTGCTTCTCCACCAAGGACTAGGCTTAATATAGTCGATCCAATAATCGCCGCAGCTCCGAATGTACTTGGACCCCCTGCCCAGAACCGTGGGACAATATCGGCTACAAAAGTAAGAAATATTGCTAAACAAACAAGCGTACAAAATCCCCACAATCTATCATGTTGATCCCAAGGATGAACGAGAAACCACCACCATCCTTGAGTTTTTGGTTTTAGAATTTCGCGCCACTCTGCCAAATCTACTGTTGTAGTAATTCTGTTTTCTTGCTCCTTTAATTGCTGATCTAATTTACGAATTTCATCTAGCGTAGCTGTGGCAATATAATGTTTTTCAACTAATAGCAGATCAAGCTGATCACGTACAGACAACACATTCATTATAGTATTTATAAACTGAAAATATTCGGGAGTTTTTTGTTCTGAAATCTTTGGGTTTCCTCGAAAATACTTCCCTCTGAAAATTTTACTGAAACACCTTAATCTAAAAAACTGAGCAATGAAAGCAAGCCAGAAATTATTTCTAGGATGCTCATAGGGATTTTCTTTCAAATCCTGAAGTCTTTTTTTGTATTCTTCTACAATTTCTTCTATAGAGTTGTTTGGATTATCTGTCATTTCTTTCGTTACTTGCTTAAGCAAATTAATCACTTAAATTCCTGGGATACAAAAAGGGTAAACTCCTTTATAAATAGCTAAAACCCATACCTCACACTAAAGTATAAACCTGAATCCTGGAAATTATCCCCCCGATCGCCAATACTCACTAAAGGCAAACCATAGTCAACACGCAATTCCAGTCCCGGTATTGGTTCTGGGAACCAAATTAATCCTAAACCTAAACCTGCTAGAAACTGCTCTGATGGTAACTGATTCGGATTATCGGGATGATTCCAGATCACCCCGGTATCAACAAAAGGAGCCAGCAGCAAAGACGGGTTATTCAACTCATCTCGATCCAAAGTAATCCGGTCTTCAATTGAGAAGCGAAACCCATTATCCCCAGAACGGACATTCTGTCGATAACCCCGCACCGATTGACCCCCACCCATTACAAACTGTTGAGCTGGTAATAAACTACCCGGCGTCAATTGTAATTCAGCTTGAACAACCAACAAGTGATTCCCACCGATTCGTTGCACCCGTTGCACTTGACCCAACCAACTCAAGAACTGTCCATCTGGAACCTCCCCCTCATTTGTCGTCGCATCAAAGAAACCCGTCCCAAAACTAAACTGTGAACCCAAAAACCACGCCCCCCGCGATGAACGACGCAGATACTCTTGTCCAAACTGGATTACACTCGTGCGACTGACCCCATCCTCATCCGGACCAATGCCAAAGGGAATCCCTAAAGAATCAAAAATAAACGTCTGACCCTCTTGGAAGGTAAAACCCAAGGATAAGGCAAACTCTTCACGAGGCTTGCGTATCAACGGTTGACGATAAACAATTTCATATAGATCCGTTTCTCCTCGAATATCAAAGTCATCAAACTCTGACTGAATAATATCATTTCTATTCGGTGCTATTCTCAGTCTCAGTGTACCGTTCATTGAATTGAGCGGCAGTTGATAGCCCAAATCCAGTACATCAGCGCCCAACGTCGCCGAACGGTAAAAGGAAATTCTATCTCCAACAACCGCTAAATTACGATGGCTTAACTCAACGCCCAATCGTTCAGAACCAACACTCGGCGGTGAGAAGTTATCAGCACGTACACTACCCTCAAAGGGATTCGCTTTAGTGAAGTGAACATTGAGATTCGTTTGCCCTCTCTCCCCAGTTGCGACTAAACGCGCTTCTATACCCCCGATAATGGGATCGTCACGTAGTAATCTCAGTTGGTCTTCCAGTTCAGCCGTATTCAGGGGAGTCCCTGTACCCAATTGAATGCGATCGCGAATATAAGATGCCCATCGTCCTGTTACTTCAACTTTTTGAACCTCTGTATTTTCTTCTTGGTTTTCACTGTCCGTAATCTGGCGGCTTCCACTCTCCTCAGTCTCAATGATTTCAAAGATCTGAATTTGCTCTAAACTTCCCTCAATCACACAAATTTCCACAACCCCATTCTCAAAGCTGGAAACTTCTGCTTGAGAGTTGATGTAACCCTTTGTGAGATAAAGGTCAGTAATGGCTCCAGCAATGTTATCCGGCAATTTTTTAAGGACGTTGTTCAAGTCAGCAAACTCTTCTCGTTGGGTGTATTTTTTCGGTGCTGTCAGCAAAAATCTTACCGTGACATATCGCTTCTCTAGGGGTTGAGTCACTTCCCTAACCGCATCCATCACTTCCTCACGACTAAACACTGTATTGCCAATTACCTTAATCGTCAGCGCTGGAATATTTTCGACTGGAAACGCGATCGCAGAATGTTGCTGGTGAAACTCCTTGGTATCCGGACAAACTGAAGCCAGTAGCGAAGAGGCTTCTGCTTCACTGTTTGGAGGGGATAGCTGCACAACTGGATCAGTCAGATGTTGCATTTCCACCTCCCCTAACCCAGTCGCTGAGGTGAAAACATGATCAGGATTAGCGGTAGCCCTGAACCCACTCCCTGTCATGAGCCAAACTAGGGGGAGTATCAGCAGACAACCCTGTAAGCTTAAAGGCGCAGCCATCGTAGTTATAAGTAAAAACTACTAATTCTGTCAGATCCATTCTCATCCCTGAGATAGAGATCTCGGCGTAGCTTTAGCTTTTTTTCTTATTTCGTCGCCGATAAACACCTGTAAAGGCTCCTATCCCGCCCTTGAAGGCGTCAAACCGCTATACTCCTCATCCTTCGTTATCTATGTTACCTGTGTTTAGTTCAGTCAGATTCCCAAGGATTAACAATTGCAATCCCACATCCTTCAAAATCAGAAACATTACGAGTAGCAAGAGTAGCTGGGCAAGTGTAACAAATACTGGCTATTTGAGCATCAGCTTGGGAGATGGGTTTCCCCATCCGTCTTCTTTCAGCAGCAATTCTAGCAAAAGCGATCGCGGCTGTTTCATCAAACGGTAAAATACGTCCGGCAAAATCTTCAGCAAACATCAATTGAGCAGCTTGGTTAAGTTCAGTTTGGCGTTTACCAGAAGGTAACAAAGCAATGCCATAAAGAATTTCAGCTTCAGTGATGGTTGTGGCAAAAAGATTTGTTATGGGTTGTGCGGCTACCCATTGACGAACCACTAATGAGCCTTTCGGGTGCATCAGTTCAGACACAACATTTGTATCAAGGACTATCATTTAACTCTTCAAAATTAGGGGGTTCGCGTAAGGGTTCCCTAGGAATCATTGGCAGTTTAAAATCGCCAAAATGGGTAAAACGTCGCTCGATAGCCAAGGCTAAATTTAAGGGTTTAGGAACTTGATCTGTTAATACAGCGCGGAGGATTTCTTTAGCTTCTTCTTCAAGAGAACGTCCCGAATGTTCAGCTCGCTTTTGGAGGCGATTTTTCAGGTCATCATCAAAGTTTTGAATCGTGATCCTGTTCATAGTAGACTCAATGGCTAAAACTATAAGCTGTTCGGCATTTAAACCTTAATATCAATAATGGCGCAATCCTTGCCGTAGTGCGAGCATCTTGCTCGCTACATCAAGCATCTTGCTCGCTACATCAAGCATCTTGCTCGCTACATCAAGCATCTTACTCGCTACTAATACCCAATTTAAATGCATGACAGCTTATTTTGGGGAGAGCGACA